>CAZVUE010000174.1:0-2785 GCA_964630335.1 uncultured bacterium
TAGCACACCAGCCTTTGGAGCTGGGCGTTGAGGTTCGAATCCTCACCGGGCAGCTTGCGCTGGTTTGAAAACTTGAACCTAAAGGAGGACGAGTATGGTCGTGTGGGCTTTAATTGTGGTGGCTGTGGCTATATTGTCGTACCTGGGCGACGTTGGTGTCAATACCCTAATCTTCAATAAAAGGGTTCCTTTGCCAGGTTTTACCTGTAACCCTTCCTTAGCCAGCGTACTTCTGATGTTCTGCGGCTTGGGAATGCTGGGCAGAATAAAGTATATGATGAAAAAAGGGGGCAAAGAAGAGTTACGGAAACGGGTACGGGAACTGGAAAAGAAGATCGAAGAAAAGACCTCGGCCGGTAAATAACACAAATAAATAAAGGGTTATGGTGAAATTTAAATCCGGACAGGAAATTGAGGCAGAACAACCCCATTTCCGGAAAAAAGGGAACCTGACGATAAAAGAGGTCCTCAGTGATACCGAAATTGTGGTCTCCCAGCCAATAGCCGAAAGAGAAAAACATCCCTTTTATCCCAATAACGTGATACGAATCTTCGCGGAAGAAGGAGGGATGATTCATGTCTTCCAGGGAATACTGGTAAACCAAACCAGCCTTGAAAAATGGAAGAGTGGTGACCGTGAAATTATCTATCTGATTAAGAACATCTTCTTTAAACGCCGCCATCCGAAACGAAGGGCTGACCGGCTAAAAGTGGAGATGGCTACGGAAGTAGTAGCAAAATCAGGTCTCTTTTCCAAAAAGTCCTGGACCGGCATAACTTCCGACATCAGTTCAACCGGGGTACAGTTACTTATCAACGGAGAACCGCCGGCTTTGGGAACAGAGGTTACCGCTCTTATAAATTTAGGAGGCAGAAGAATCAAGGTAAAAGGTGAGGTAAAAGGCGTGAACCTCAATTCCCCCCAGATTTCAGAGGCTATTTTGGGGCAGGAGTACGGAATAAATGTGGAAATAACCAGGGTCTCGGATTCAGACTTCGCATGGTTGACCGAATATATTCAAACAAAGAAAACCCAGAATAGACAACTCTAACGTCAGGAAGACTTACTTGCCAAAGGGGTTGCCGAACCCCAAAAGAACCTGTACCTCTTTCCGGGACAGAGCCCGGTACCTGCCCATCGGCAAACTACCTAAAACAAGTGTGCCTATCCTTATCCTGGTCAGCCTTTCCACCCGGTAGCCCAGCGCAGAAAAGAGCCTCTTTATCTCCCTCTTTTTGCCTTCCTTAATTATTATCCGCACAACGGTTCGGGAATCTAAGGTTTTAATTATTTTTACCTGATGCGCAGACAGAATTTCTCCCTTATCAATAACCCCTTTCTTCATCACCTCAGAGTCAGCGGGATGAAAACAAGGGCCAACGGTCACTTCGTACTCTTTTTCAATTCCGAAACGGGGATGGCTTATCTGGTGGGCAAATCTACCATCATTGGTAAGAATAATTAGACCGGTCGAATCTTTGTCCAGCCGTCCGACCGGATAGAGCCTTCCTAAGGATTCAGGCAAAAGGTCCACTATTTTGTGCGCGGCAAACCTATCCCTGAGGGTTGAAGTATAACCGGCCGGTTTGTTCAGGGCAACATAGAAATACTCTTCACGTTTTGTATTCTGCCCGTCAACCTTAACCTGGTCTTCCTGATGTACTTTAAAATACGGCTGGCGGACAACGCTGCCATTTACGGTAACGCGGCCTTCTTTAATCAGTTCCACTGCCTTTCGCCGGGAGGTCAATCCGGCCCGGGCTAAATAAAGGTTGAGATGCATGGGGGTTGTCGCATGACAATAGTATAGTTCAGAACCCGCCTGAATTCAAGCTAAACAGATGCTTCAGAAAGGTTGACTCCTAAACCGTTATTAGTGTATTCTATCGCTTAATGGCGCCGGTTCAATTACCTTCCGGGGTAATTCTGGATATGGATGGAGTCCTGTTTTGGCAAAAAAAGTATACGCCCTGAGTTTAGGCTGTCCCAAAAATTTAGTCGACACCGAGCGGTTTCTGGCTGATTTAGTCAAGAAGAATTATGAAGTTGTGGCCGAACCGCAGAACGCAGACATCCTCTTTCTAAATACCTGCGCCTTTCTTTCTGAG
The DNA here is from genome assembly GCA_964630335.1 of uncultured bacterium. Lineage (GTDB taxonomy): Bacteria > Ratteibacteria > UBA8468 > MWAK01 > MWAK01 > CAZVUE01. The sequence continues at coordinate 2,110 of CAZVUE010000174.1, forward strand.
GCGGTTACAGAAGCGAAACAATTCCTAAAAGAACTTTATACGTTAAAGAGGCAATTCCCGGAGAAAAAATTATACGTAGCGGGTTGTCTGGTCAGCCGGGCCGGTAAATCCCTGCTTACAGAATTCCCTGACATTGACCGGCTTATCCCTCCGGAAGAGATTACCCTTCTCCCCCACCGTTTTCTTTGCACACCGCCTCATTATGCGTATCTTAAGGTCTCCGAGGGGTGCAATAACCGTTGCGTCTACTGTCTTATCCCTGCCTTGAGAGGACCTCTGCGCAGTTACCCTTTGGAAAGATTGATTGCCGAGGCAACCGCTCTGGCTGCCGGCGGTGTAAAGGAACTGAATATTGTCAGCCAGGATACCACCGGTTACGGTCTTGACCTGTACGGAAAACCTTCTCTGGACATCTTACTGAAAGAAATTTGTAAAATTGATGGTCTCCGGTGGGTCAGGCTTCTCTACACGTATCCGGCCGGTTATTCTGATAACCTAATAAAAACTTTATCCGAACTTACCTTTTCACCCTCTTCGCCACCCAACGACAAAAAACTCTGCCCTTATTTAGACATACCTCTTCAGCATGCTTCCGACAAGATTCTTGAGGCAATGAGACGCCGGGGGACCCAGAAAGAATACAGCCGGCTCATTCGTACCCTCCGTTCCGCTATTC
>CAZVUE010000175.1:0-2776 GCA_964630335.1 uncultured bacterium
TCAAGCCCGCGGGTTCTAAAGACCCTCGCTGGGGTTGAATAAATCCGACCCCTACGTCAAAGTAAGATGTAACAAAAAAGTAAAGGCTTAAAACCAACACCAGGTTGGCAATATTTAAAAGCCCCTGGTAAAGATTGACCGCGGAACTTAAAGAGAAAATGCTGAAAAAAAGGAACGCAGACAAGGGATAAAGAAAAGGAGGAATGGGAACCTTTATCTTCCCGGGAACCCTCAGAAAAAAAATGGCTAAAAAGATGAGAAATAATCCCCAGCGGAAGATAAACCACCTGGGCAGATCGTACCCCTGATAGAGGAAGGCCCAGAAAAGCAGGGGCAAAAAGATAATTAATCCGGCCAAAATCCCCTTTGTTAACCTCATAATCTTCAATTTTACCGCTACCACTGGATTCCTGCCTAATGCATGCAGGAATGACAGGGGGCCTGCCCCTGCATGCAGTAAGCAGGGGTCAGTAGGCGTTCCGGAAGGAAAATGGCGTAGCCAGAAGTATTACCAAATCTAACCAGACACTCCAGTTCTCAGTGTAAAACAGGTCATACGCCAAGCGTTCTTCCGGCAAGTTATGCCCTCCTCTTAGACCATGTACCTGTGCCCAGCCGGTAATCCCGGGTTTGACGGTCAGACGACGTTCAAAATAGGAGACCTGAAAATAGACCGCGTCTGCGGTGTAGATGGGTCTGGGACCCACTAAACTCATCTGACCCACGAGAACGTTAAATATCTGGGGCAACTCGTCTAAGTTAAACCGGCGTAATAATTTCCCTATTTCAGTCAGCCGTTCATCGCCTATTTCAGTCCAGGTTTTGCCTTCGCTGCTGGGAGCCATAGTCCGAAATTTCAAGATATAAAAAGGCTTTCCTTCGTATCCAATTCTCTCCTGCCGGAAGAAAACCGGACCCGGTGAAGTCAATTTAATTAAAACGGTGATAAGGATTAAAAACGGGATTAAGAGTAACGTCAACAAAATCCCCAAAATCAAATCTACCGCCCGTTTGACCAGACGATTGCCAAACCGCTCCAGCGGCGTTTCCACAAAGGTAAGCAAGGGAAGACCGGCTAAGGAAACAAAGAACGCGGTACGACGGCCAACCTGGTGGTATTCCGGCAGATAGAAAAGCCTAATCGCCCGCTCTTTAGCTCTATCTACTAATCGGGAATTTTTCTCTTCCGACAATCTTTCCGTAATAATCAGTCCGGTTACACCGTTAGTAGTAAGAAATCTGTTCAATTCAGTCAAAAGGTCTTCCCGGGAAGTGTCCAGAAACCCTTTGACCCGGTACGGAATCCTGTGCCTAATCAACCGGTCCGCTAACTTGCCGGCGGTTTCCCGGCTACCCACAATAAGCAATCCTGCGGATTCGCCAAAGAAGGCACCCGCATACCAGGAGATGAGGCGGAAAAGATAGAGTAAAGAGAAACTTACCAGAACCGCTATTCCTATCACTAAACGGGAGAATTCAACACTTCGGTAGAAGAAGGTGCCGCTTAAAAGAAGCACGGTTGCCCAAAAAGTTCCCTGGAGCAGTCTCAAAAGAATAACCAGAAATTCCGGAAAATCGTCCTGACGGTATAGACCAAACCCCTTAAGAATAACCACCCAGCCCAATGCGACCAGACCAGCCATCTTAGCGTATACCGCCAGAGGCGGGCCAGACCGAAGAGGAAAGAGGTTGGTCTCAAACCTGAGCCAGTAACTAAAGAAAAAGGAACCAAAGATTATGCCGGCATCAAGAATAAAGAACAAAAAAACCGTATCTTTTTTCATATTACATCATAAAACTGTAGGGGCTTGATTTATCAAGCCCGCGGGCGCCATGAATGGCGCCCCTACGTTAAATTATTTATCAGGCGTTCGTAGTCGTCTACTACCTTTTCCCAGGTGTAGAACTCTTTTACCCGCTCCAGAGCCAATGCCTGATAATATCTTACCACTTCCGGATTGGCGAGTAAATAACGTACCTTTTCCGCCAAATCACCCCTATTCTTAGTAAACAACATCCCTGCTTCTTCAACGACCTCCCGATTGAACGGAACATCCAAAACCAGCACGCATCTTCCGGCACCCATTGCCTGCAGAAGCGCCGGATTGGTACCACCTACTTCGTGACCATGAATATAGAAATAACAGTTCCGGTAGAGTTCCCGGAGATGGCCGGTCTGATAGACCCCCCCAAGAAACCTTATCCGGGAAGAACTCAATCTTTGAATCTTTTGGACAAAGGGATTTTTCCAGTTGGTTCCACCCACAATTACCAGTACCTTTTCGGTTGACACTTTCCGGAGCGCCTCAATTATCAGGTCCGCATTATTCTCCGGCTCTAACCTCCCCACCACCAGAAGATAGTCGTCCTTCTTCAGGCTGTATTCCTTCAATATGTCATCCTGTCCCCCCCCACCATTCCTCCCCCTCGAGGGGGGAGGTAAGGTGGGGGTGACGTCGTCGTTGCGAGACAGAGCCGAAGCAATCTCATCTTTAGTGTGTGCCCCATACGGTATAAAGAGGGTCTTCTTCCCGTATCTCCTCCGGTAATAGTCGGCAATCGTTCGGGAATCAGAGATTAAAGTGGCCCCGGATACGCAGGCTAATCTTTCACAAAGGCGGAAGTAAGCCCGCGCCACCGGTCCCCATTTCCCACGTTTCCACTCTAACCCATCGGTATTAAGCATCACCCGCTTCCCAGCCAGTTTGGCTAAAATGGCAATCGGGCTATTGGCAACGTTAAAAATCAGGATAACATCAACGGAGCGAATAAAGAG
>CAZVUE010000176.1:0-2760 GCA_964630335.1 uncultured bacterium
GTTACGGCGCGATTATCTCGTCTATCTCTTTCTTAACCTTTGCCAACCTTTCCCAGGTCTCTTTCACGAAAGAATCGTCCCTGGCTAAGGTATGGCTGGAACGATAATCCGGAATTACTCTTATCCCGCGCGCATCATCTTTCTCTCTGGAACTCTGGGTATCGGCAGCAATCTTTTCTTCCATCGTTTTAAGTCCCGTCAAAATTTCTTTAATACCCTGCCCGGGGAATTCCGCAGTTAAGATTCCCCTTTCGTGCTCCCAGCGGCAGTCATCGGAAGAAACACCAAGAATCCGGTTCAGGTTCTCTTTCTCACTTTTTGAAATGAGTTCCTTTACTTTTCTGAGCAGACCGGCAGCAGCATAGTGCTTAATATAAAAAGAATATGTTTCTATCCCTTTCTTGCGATTGGCTTCTAACAGATAGTTTTTGCCTAACCCCGGGATATCTTTTTCTAAATAGAAATCCTTAGTTTCTGTAATGTTGGAAAGTCTTGTCCGGCCGGAAATCATAAGTTCCACAATATCCGTCCGGAAAACCTCAAAATCAAACTGCGTCCGCCGGGCTTTATTTCTCTTTCGGTACTTCCCCTCGTTCCTTTTGATAGTATAGATATCGTCCGAAAGGACCCAGCCGGGCATAATTTCACTGAAGGCAGGCGATACACCGGGCAAACTTTTACCGGGAGTATTGAGCAAAGAAAAAGGAAAGGTAATCTTTCCCGGAAGGACCATTACGCCGGTGGCGATGATGGAGTAAGGTGCCTGGGAAAAATCGGCCGGATATTTAATATTTACGCCCAAGCCAAAGAATATCCCTTCACCGCACCAGACTTCCTGGTCTGGCATCCTGGAGGGATGGTTACTCCCTAAATTGGCACCGTATCCCACATTTCCCTTTCCCCCGGGCCAATAGGCCGCGATTAAAAGAGCCTGATGATGAAAACCCACAAACGGACCAACCAGCGACGAAGTAATCTCCCCTTCCCCTACGCCTGAATTCGGCGCGATGAAACTTTCGGTGACCTTGCCGTGCCTTTCGCAATGAGAATGTTCAGCCATCACTGAATTCACGCAGAGTCCGAAAGTCGTCACTGCACTTCCCCACTGAAGAATTGAATTCTTCACAAACCCGCCGTGAGAAACCTCGGTCCTTTCTTCCGCGTTACTCAAAATGGTGCTGTTGATAACCGCACAAGCACCGTCAATTCTCCCGGCCGGACCGATGTATGAGTTTTCCACAGTAGGTGTATCCAATAATACTGCGGATTCGTCAATTATTCCTTTTTCCGCATTTATTTTGCCAAGGTAGGTTTCAATAAACCTGTCGTATGAGGCTAAGAACCGCTCCTCTCTTCTGGTGGCTACCTCGGCAGCAATCTTCAAATCAATCTCGGCAAATCCTTTCACATTCCGGCCCCCGGTTTCGATACAAAGAACCAGAGGATGACCATTACCGAATTTTACGTTCTTCGCACAGGTTACTCTTCCCAGATCAAAGAGGACCGCGCCTTTCCGAACCAGATAGTTGGAAAGAAGTCTTACGTTCTTTATCAGGACATCGTCCTCAATTTTACAGTCTGTCACGGTGGCGTTATAGATACCGGTAGGATGAAGGAATTCTTCCACAACACCTTTAAAAGAACCCACATAGACCTTTCCAAAGAAAAAGGAGTTCCTTATTCTTTCCGGGTTGAACCCATCACTTACTTTAACCTTCTTCCAGTCCGCCGCAAAGTTCCCGTTTTTCTCTAATTTTTTTATCTGGCTTGAGGTAAGACTCTTAAACCTCTTCCCGTCTTTCTGGGAAATCCTCCGGAGAAATTCGGATTTAACCAACAATTCGGTAAAATCAATCTCCAACATGACCTCCTCTAATTACAAAATTTCTATCTGGTCAGGGTATTCCAAAACAATTTCTGGCTTTCCCCGATATTCCTTGATGTAACCTGATACCCGAACCTTCTTTCCAAGATAGTAACTTTCCGGGGTAACAGAGAAGCGGGAAAAGTCTGATGCAAAAATAACCGCCGTGAAGAAACGACTGTAATCTTTGTGGAAGTTGAGGAAACATGCCTTCCCCGAATTATACGTGGCCACAATCGTACCTTCTACCGCTGCATACTCCCCGTAGTGCTTCGCGGCATCCTGCCAAAAAACCACCGGAACTTTATCCGGCAGTCGTGGAGATTCAGGAGCTGACCGGTACCATAAACCACACTGACGTTCTCGCGCTTCGCGTTCCAGGGCAACAAATTCAGACTGTCGGCGGAAAGGAAACCGGATATAGGCATAGGCATATCCCTGCCGGATTAACTCGGCGTTTGCCAGGCAATCTTTCACAAAAACATACGCAAGCAACCTGCCGTATTTATCCCGAATGTTGCCGGGCTCGTATTCCAGAGTACACTCAGACCCTTCGACCAGTCGCCTCAAAAAATCCGTTGCTTCTACGCCAAATCTCTGAACAGGAATCTTCGGGTGAATCGTTTCCGGTGCGTCCACTCCTATTAAGCGGACAGTCTCACCGTTATCAAGCACTATCGTATCCCCGTCCAAGACGCGAACCACACGAAAGGGTCCTTTGGAAGATGGGAACTGGGTGGGCGAGGGGTACCCTTCGGCTTTTGGCAGGACCGGTGAAAATTCACTATGGCCAGGCTCCAAGGATTGTCTCCTGTCCATGGCCAGGTGGGCTACCCCCATTCCCGAAACGATGGCCGCCGTGATTATTGTTACTGCTATCAGGAACCGGTTACGAA
>CAZVUE010000177.1:0-2732 GCA_964630335.1 uncultured bacterium
GGAGGCAATTCATCCCCACCCTTATGGATGGGGTCTTCTTGCCTGTTTAAGATAATTTTGAATGACCCGTGATAAGAACGATATAGTCCCTCCTTGACTTCTCCCGTCTCATCAAATTCACTTAGTTCTTTTTCCACCTCTTTTATTCTCTTGGCGTCAAAAAGTTTGTGGATGTTTGCTTTTCTATTCTTAGCGGTCACAGTTTATCTTCGCCTCATCCAGATTTATGCCAGAAATTCCGATCTTCAAGTATCTGACTTATCTCATATTTGTCCAATTTGCAACTCCTATTAGGCAAAATCCACAGATTTTGCCTAATAACTCTACTAAGAATGGCGACTTCTTATCGCTATTTTGTCAATACTGTGCGGTTACAACCACAGGGTTAGGCAGAAAGGTTGCGGTTATAGCCGCATGGTATGGGAATCTGCTTGAAACGGAATAAAATGATTTGTCAAGAGGAAAGCGCCTTTTTCCGACTATTACAGGTTACTAACGTCCTCCTGCTCATCTCTGCACATCTAAGGAGGAATAAAGCAAATGTTCCTATACACGTTGCGGGTTACGGCCGCCGGCGGATGCGGCGAGGCAGGGGGCCTGGTTTGGCCGGCTTGCTTGCCCGAATGATTCTTGCGCGCCTGGCTTTGAGGACCGTGCGCAGGCCGGGTGCAACCTTGAGAAGTTTGGCCAGGTCCCGGCGAAGCACTCCGACCCTGCGGGCGACCATTGGCCGCTTGTTACGGAGGACCCTCAGTTCCGGAGAACCTGGCGGGTCGGTCACGAGAAGAAAAAGCTGTGGCTCGCGCAGTTCAAGTTCTCTCAGAACCCATAAGGTATGGATTGACCTGCGGTAGAAGCCCATGTCTTTTCTCTTGAGACCCTCAAGGGCTGGAAAGACATCGGATGGTTTTTCTCCCTTTCGAGAGACCTCATCCTTCCATTCAGTCAGGATTGCCTGCTCCTTCTCCATGGCATTGTCAAGTTCTCTCTCTTCAGCCGCCTCAATGGGTTCCTTTGTACTGATCGCGGTAATCACAGTACCGTTTTCTGCATCCACGGCCCGGGCATTGATTTCGTAGGAGCCGGAGAGCTCGGCCATGGTTCCAAGAACCAGGACGCTTGCTCCAACCAAATTTCCAACTTCGGATACCCCTGCCCCGCTCACGAGTCCCGACAGACTGAGTTTTTGTTCATCAATAATCTGTGCCAGCCGCGAACGTTCCACTACGGAAATTTCAGGATGGCCGGCCAAGCGGGTAACTACTCTCTCGGCCAGGAGTTTGCCGGCAATGGATGTTTCTCCTTCAACGGTGGTGAATTCGCATACTGCTATCACTGACCCAGCAGGACAACTATTCGTTACTTTCTCACAGATAATCCTGGCAGCATCGGCCGGCTCGGACGCACCTGGTTTAGTTTCCATTTCAGAAGTTGCACGCGGCCCGGCACAACCTGTTGCAATTGTCATTCCAATTACCAGTACGCATAGGAAAATTTTCATGCGACCCTCCTCAAAGTAGCGATTGTCTTCCTTTTTTGATAACTGATTTGTCAATACCCTGCTTACAAATTGATACCAAATCTGTCTACCCACATTAACCTATTTGAAACCTCCATAATCTTCATCACACCATGCCTAATCTTACTTCAATTACTTTGTTTGTTAATTCTTAGAGCGTACATGTTCTCATAATGCCACTAAAGATTTTTGGAAATCGATGACGATGTATTTTTTGCCTTTTTTGACCACTTTATGTCCTTCCTTCTGCAAAAGTTTCTTTTGGGCATTTACACTGCCGGGGTATTTTTCGTTTATAACCCCGCTGGTTTTTAATGTCCGCCAGTATGGAGTAATGCTCTTCTTTCCGTCTCTTGTCATTTCCTCAGCAGCATTAGCACTAATCCAGGCGAAAATACCGGTAGTTATCGGGCAACCAATTGTAGCGCCGTGTCTTTTAGCCAGTTTCTTGCGAATTTCATTAATGGTGATGAGTTTACCCTTGGGGATTTTTTTCATAATTCCATCTACCTCTTTCGGTGCCGGAATAACAACCGTACCTGTCCCCCATCTCTTACTCATTTTACCAGTGATTTCTACAACTTTCGGTAGACCCTTATCATCTGCCAGTTTTTCCCGCCAGGATTTGCGTGGTTTAGATTTATTGTTCATTTTTCTGCCTCCCTATTCATACATTGTCCGTAAATTCCTTGAATCTTTCCAGTTCATCTTTAGGCAGAAGTTTCTTCAGGCGAGCGAAGCACTCTTCCATTACAAGCGCAAGTGACCTTACGCCTTCCGGCACATCACTAATCTCAAGCGAAGGAGAAATATCTTCTCCACTTTAAAGTGTACTTCGCAGGAATGTTCCCCCCCCATCCTCAAAAGATAAGTTTCATATCAGAATGCGTAAACCGGTATTTTTTATATTTTTATTTAGCATTTTGAGCTAATTCGTGGAGCTGTGGATTTGCTAACGCCATAACTTTTTTTCTTACCACACGAGAGTAATATTCTTTTTCGGTTTTCGTCATTTTTTCTCCTCTTAACTTTTTAAGAAACAGTTCTTTTTGTTTAGGAGAAAAAAACCTGACTGCTCGTCTCAAAAGGTTCTAACCCAAGAGTATCCATTTCTCTTGTGAATTTTAGAACTAATTGTGGTAAATCCCCCGGTAAGTTCATATATTTATAGCTGTATCTTATTTATAATTTTACCAAATATCTTCCAAAAATC
>CAZVUE010000178.1:0-2691 GCA_964630335.1 uncultured bacterium
CCCGAAACGATGGCCGCCGTGATTATTGTTACTGCTATCAGGAACCGGTTACGAAGAAAACCCATATATCATCTCCCCTGTCAGGCGGGTACCCTTAAATAGGTAAGGAAGCGGTATGTTTTGGTTAAAATCCGAACCTATTTCCAAGAAAATCCCGACGCTGACTGTTAACTGCCCGCCGGCTCGCGGGTAAAAAATCCTTCCCCCAAAAACCCTTTATGGCCCCTGTCATAATTACAGCCGAACCGACAAACCGGGAATGGCAAGCAACGAAAATTAATTTAACCAGTCCAAAAATCTCTCTCCTGAATATGGTGTAGCGGTACGGGTACTCTCAATGTTTGTGACGGCGCCAGTAGATAGAGAAATCGTATAATAATATGTTGTTTCTGATGCCCAACCAGTATACAGCACAAGGTCACCGTCCGCAGATAACGCTACTGGCGTTATTCCATGTAGAGTCGAGGATGAAGTCCCATCTAATTCCTTTCGTTCGCCTGTAGCTATATCAATGATCCAAAGCCCTGTCTTACCACTTTGTTCTTTTGAGGCGCCGTATACTACATGAAAATTATCTGGGAGAAAAACTGGCCCCCTTTCGTTACTAAAACTAAAATATGTTAGAGGGTCTGTGCCATCATAGAGTTCGCGGTACTTACCAGTTGAGGTTTCGATTGCCCCAATTTTCGTTTTTAAGGGAGTTGTTTTCCCTCTATACCAATCTTCTGTTTTAAATACAACAATGCTACTACTATCTGGAGATATCACAAATGACTGATCAAAACCAGATTCATGAGTGTATATTTTTTCTCTCCCTTGGGTTGAGATGCTTACCTTATAGAGAAATTGACTACCATCGTAATAGACCAATTCGTTGTCTTGAGAAAATCCAATAATCTCGTGAACTATCCCGAAGAATGATCCTAGAGATTGCTCAGTCTTTTTCTGTATATCGTAGATAAGTAATATATGCTCTCTTCCTTGCGGATAGGGATGCTCAATAACCTTGTCATACGCAACATATCTTCCATCCCTTGACCACTTTGGAGTTGTGAATTTCCAGACCCATTGCGCGGCAAGATGCTTATTGCTACCCGATATATCAGATACCCATAATTCTGTGTGGCCAATATCGCCTCCCTCATAGTACTCTCTTTCGCATCGATCATTAGGATTTATAAAATATGCTATCTCATTCTTATCTGGCGATAGCGCAACAGTTGCTTCGCAGGCCGCCCAACGGACAAGTTCTGTCTTTTCTCCAGTTGTAATATCCAATGAGCTTAATGCAATATAATGGTCAGCAAAATTTTTGTAATCTGCCGGAACCTTGGTAGATAATGTCATAACGTTATTTGATTTAGTTCCTTTTGTCTGTTCTTCGCCCTGCAGTATTGTTTGTTCTTGAATGCGTTGATTTGATTCTTGTTTCTTTTCCTGTCGAGGTTGAAGCAATTGAAAGACCAAAACTATCCCGCCAATCAAAACAACGAGAATAACAAAAACCAATATGATTTTCATCTCTTTTTTTAACCCAGCCCACGGAAGAAAAAATACCTGATTTCTCATATTCATTCTTTCTTTCCACTCTTGTTTTCTAATAACGATAATGACTTAAGTTCCACCCTTAACTCTTTCTCCGATGGTAATGCTAATTTATACTTGGAAGCAAAAACCTTGTTGTTCAACCCGCCTAAAATGTACTTTGCAAAGATATCGTTTTTTCTCGCGCAAAGAATTAAGCCGATAGGGTTGTTTTCTTCCTCTGTTTTCTCGTTATCTTTGAAATAATTCAGATAGAAATTCATGAACGCACAAACGGTTCGTCAACCTTCAATAGTTCACAGTAATGGTCCTTGCCTGATTAAAAATTCCCGCAATTCTTTCAAGCAGGTTATCGTAAGTTTCCGTAGTTAACTTTTTGTTCTTCATATTATCTTCTCTTCTCCCCCGAACCCCTCAGGGAGCGGAGAGGGTGGGATTCGAACCCACGAGCCTTTTGAGGGGCTACACGATTTCCAATCGTGCCGGTTCAGCCGCTCTCGCACCTCTCCGTAAACAAGGTTGAGATTGCCACGCCCCGTAAAGATTTCATCTACGGGGCTCGCAATGACAATTAGTAAGTGTTATGGTGAAGGATTTCTTTCAGACTGCGTTTGGGTACGTGAAGGTTTCCTTTTTCGTCCAACCAGTATTTGACCGAACCGGCAAATTCTTCGGCAAAACTCTCCTGGTCCGGATAGCCCAGGGCTAAAACCGAGTCAATGGCATATTTGTCCGGTATCTTTAAAATCTTGGCAAGTTCCTTGCGGTAGACCGAACCCAACCAGCAGATTGCCACCCCTTCCTCTAACGCGGTTAAAATCATATTTTCAATCGCGGCGGCCGCATCAACCGTACCGTACGGAGCATCCTTCTCCTGTTTGAGAAGAACAATAACGTAAGCGGTTGGTCTCTTCCCTTCCGGTGGGTTACCGGCAGGCGCAATGTAACCGGCCCACTTCAGGGTGGTAAATACTTCTGCCACCAGAGCCGGCTCATCCACCACCAGATACTCACAGGGCTGTAAGTTTGCCGCGGAAGGAGCCAGTCTGGCTGAGTTAACCATCTTTTCCAGAACCGCATAAGGAACTGGTTTGGGCTGAAACCGCCGAATCGTGCGCCGTTTCAAAATCGCTTCATAGACCGTCA
>CAZVUE010000179.1:0-2678 GCA_964630335.1 uncultured bacterium
GTTTTCGTCCCACACCGGAGGAAGACTCCAACGGGGAAAGGTCCAACAAAGAGAAAAGGTAACATATTAGCGTCAAATAGTCAGAAAATCGGCAAAGCCTTACCATGATTGATCCGCAAGCCCATTAAACCATCCGCGTAATTAAGAAACTTTTGTCACCGCCCAGGGAGGTACATACCAATGGCCTTCCTGGCTTCTGATACTTAAACTCTTCCGATTAACCCGGATGACGATGCCGGTGATTGTTCTGCCTTCCTGTTGGAAACTAACCTGGTCCCCAATTTGAAACTCCCCTAACTTTTCGGAGAGTTTTGTCTGATGCAATTCCCAGATCCGGTGGGCAATTTTATCGTGTAGTTCTGCCAACTCTTGGAGGGAAAGGTTTTCTATCTGGATATCCACCCTTCTATTATACCAGAAACCCTTTCTTTAGGGCGGGCCGGTGGTCGGTTGGTTACCTAAAACCAGAGAAAGAAGCAGGTCTTTGGGGTTTTTGCCTTGCAGTTTCTCCGTCTGAATCAGGCTCATCATCACCGCCAGTCTTTCGGCGCCGCCGCCCGAGCGGCTGCCACCGGTGTTTTTACGCATTACCACCGCCGGCCTGATCTGCCTTTCCGCAAAATTATTGGTAGGTTCTACCTCTGGCCGGGAAAGGAAGGTAAAGATTTCGTCTTGGTGGGAAACAAATCTTTTCCGCAAGGCCTCTGCTTTCCTCTTTGATAAGACCCGGCTGGTAACGGCGGAAAGCGCATCCTCCAGTCGCGCTTTTCCCTCCTCTAATTTCTGCCCCGTATATTTTCCCGCTTGATAGCCTTTTTTTAAATCCAATCCCTCCCGCAGGATATTTTCTAAGTTGACCGAGAAGGCGATGGTCTCCGGATCGTTGGGATAGATTTTGGTAATTTTCTCAATGTCCCGGAAGAGATGGGCCAGGCACTTCTGTTTGGCGGAAGCAGTGATCAGGTTATAAGCGCTAAAACAATCGGAGACCAGCACCCCCGGGTAATTTTCTCCCAGCATATCTTTTGCCACCTGATGTCCCCGGCTTTCTTTGATCCGGTAAAGAGAGCCGACTTCTTTATTTCCGGCATGCCAGAGCCAGTGGTTAACCCCATCCACCCTCCAGCCGGTTTCATCGGTGTAACTGACTGATGATTCCTTAATCTTTTCCTCCAGTTGGGAATAAAGAAGCAGGCCTTTAGGGGTTATTCTTTTGTCCATATCAATCAAGGCGGAGGTGGTAATCGGAAAACCAAAAAGAGACCGGTAAATATCGGTAATCTTGTTGTAGGGAAGGCCGATGGCATAATGGAGAATGCCGGAAGCGGTTACCGCTTCCGGACCTAAATAACTTTTGGGTATTTCTTTTTCGCCGATGCCCGTGACCTGTTTCTGACATTTTTTGCAGTAGTACTTGTAATGGCGGTAGCAGGTAACCACCGTTATGATTTGAATATCTTCCTGGGTGTGGTCGGAAAAGGAGTGTTCGCCCTGGCACCTCTTTACCCTTCCGTTGCAGTGGGGGCACCGCGAAAGATAAACGCGCACCTGTTTATCAATCTGGGCCGGTTTCTTTCGGGTCCCTCCCGGATGGCCCAGGGGCGCGCCGACTCTGCCTCCTTTTGGTCTCCTTCGGTTGGGCTTGTAAATCTCCTCTTTTTCCCCGGTAGATTCTGCTTTCAGGTCGGTCAGCTCTTCCTGTAATCCGGCAATCTCGATATCTTTTTGTTGGATGACGGCAACCGCCAGATTACAGGCGGCTTCCAATTCATCCACTCTGGTTGCCAGATATCTGTTTTCCGCCAGTAATTTCTCCGGCTGCTGGTTGCCGGAACGAGGGCAGCCGTTTGGGTAAGGGCACTCTTTTTGTGTCATTTCTTCTTCAATTTCTGGGCCAGCCGGGAAAGATTGTCAAGGCCAATTTCTCGTAATGCCTCCCGCGCCTTTTGGTAGTCAGCAATAGCCTTTGCTACTTGAGCGATCTTCTTTTTCGGAACATAAAGAATGGCGGTCTTTTGCTTTTGATCTTTCCAGGTAAGCCGCCAGGCCGGACCGTGCAAAAACCCTTCCTGGCATTTGCAGTTTGCTTTACCGCAAGGGAGGTAAGCGGAAGAAAGATTTCCCACCACCGGCATTCCCTTCCGCACAATCCCAATCAACAGATCTTTCTTCATCTCCAGCGCTTTCATCTTTTTGGCCATCTTCTCCTCCGATATGGTTTATATACATATTAGAATATCACAAAAAGAATACCGTGTCAAGTTCTTAAAAAGACAAGCCGGTGGCCCGAGCTGAAATTTGTGGCAGGTATTAGGGTCTGGTGTTTTGTAGTTTTCTTGACCGGCGGGTAAAAGGTGTGGTATCCTTGATGGTGGTTGACTTTCGGAGATTGACCGGAATTTGACTATTTTTGGCTAATAAGGTACAATTATTTAAGAACCCTGGAATTCAACCATCCGGAATGGATTCCATGCAGCGTCAGTTTCTCTCCTCTGGACTGGAAAACATACCGGACGGACCTGGAGAAAATTGTACTGGCCCACCCCAGAATCTTTCCGGAATACAAAACCGAGGAGAGAAACTTCTTTGACCAAATGCCTCCGGTCTATCGAAAAGACGAGTATTTCCGGGACAACTGGGGATGCCTCTGGTACAACAACCAGGAAGGACTGGAAGGT
>CAZVUE010000180.1:0-2676 GCA_964630335.1 uncultured bacterium
GTTTTTCTGATTGAAATAGAAGCCGGTATTCTGGAAAGAAGGTCCATCCAATTGCGGCCGCTTGGAACATTCGTGGTAAAGAAGCGCCGGGCAAAGATGGGCAGGAATCCCTTTACCAACGAGCCGGTTCCGGTGCCTGAGCACCTTACCCTTACCTTTCGGCCCAGCCGCCGTTTTAAGATAAAACTCAACAATAAACAACCCAAACAATCAAAACAATCCGAACAACCCGGCCAATCTTCTCTCTTTTAACGCGAGGGTATTTTCTACAACATTCCTCTTCCCATCGGGGAGAGGTTAGGTGAGGGGGCGTGTTTAAGATTCTAATTCTGGCATTAGTTCAGAGCCTGACTGAATTTTTTCCGGTTTCCAGTTCTGGCCACCTATCTCTTATCAACCATTTTTTTCCAAAGACCCCGGCGGATTTTTTTCTGGCGGTTTTTCTGCACGGTGGGACGCTATTAGCAACGATAATTTACTTTCGGTCGGATATCGTCCAGATTTTTATTGGCCTCCGTCTCCAGTCCGAAAAAGGCACAGAAAGCCGGAGATATTTGACAGCCATTATAGTTGGCAGTATTCCGGTTGGTATTTTGGGTCTGTTCTTGGAAAAATGGGCGGAGAACGTTTTTATTTCTTTACCTCTTCTGGCGGTGATGTTTCTGATTACAGGACTGGTGCTGGCGATTGTTTCTTTGAGGAATGAGGGTAAAAATACGCTGAAACTTCCCAGGGCTTTCGGAATTGGTTGCGCGCAACTGGTAGCGGTTTTGCCCGGTATTTCCCGGAGCGGCAGTACTATCTCCGCCGGGCTTATTTTCGGTCTTTCCCGACAGGAGGCATTCCGCTTCTCTTTTCTTCTTTCCCTGCCGGCGGTATTCGGTGCTTTTATGATTGAAGGCGCTAAGGCTCTGAAAGCCGGAATCGCGGTTCCCTTGCCGCAGATTGCGCTTGGTTTTTTGCTAAGTTTTGTATTCGGACTCTTGACGCTCCATCTTTTACGACGCCTGGTTCTGGCCGGTCGCCTGGTTTGGTTCAGCGTCTATCTTCTTGTTTTGGGTCTTGTTATCGTTTTTCTTTAAGTGTTGTTTATCAGGTACTGTCAAAAGTAAAATGAAACTTTCATGCCCGCCTACGGCGGACACAAAGGAGGATGAAAATCACGTCCCAGACAAGTACCCCTTGTTACCCATCCTATAGGTGAGGTAATATACTTACCGAACCGAAAGGAGGGCTCAAGTCATGGAGATGGAAACAGTGGTAGAAAGGGGTTGCGGATTGGATGTACACCAGCAGACAGTGGTCGCGTGCATCAACGGAAACGGAATCAAGAAAGAGATCAGGACATACGGAACAATGACCAACGACTTACTGAAGTTGAAAGAGTGGCTGAAAGAGAAAGGGGTAACGCAGGTAGCGATGGAAAGCACCGGCGTATACTGGAAACCGATCTACAACATCCTGGAAGACAGCTTTAAGGTTATTCTGGCAAACGCTCGCCACATCAAGAACGTCCCGGGCCGAAAAACGGACGTAAAAGATTGCGAGTGGCTGTGTAAATTACTACAGAGCGGATTATTAAGCGGAAGCTTTATTCCGCCCAAAGACATTCGCCAGTTAAGGGACCTGACCAGATACAAGAGGAAATTGGTCCAAACGATATCGGCCGAAAAGAACCGAATCCAAAAGACACTGGAGGACGCCAACATAAAACTGTCCTCGGTGGTTTCCGATACCTTTGGAGTAAGCGCCAGCCAGATAATAGAAGAATTACTCAAAGGAAAACTGAGCATAGAAGAGATGAGCAACCTGGCCCGGGGAAAGTTAGTCAAAAAGAGGGAGCTGCTAAAAGAGGCTCTGGTCGGCAACTTCCAAGAGCACCACAAATTTATGATAGAGGCTTCAATAAGTCACATCAAATCGGTAGAAAAGATAATTGAGAACATCAATTCCCAGATAGCCGAAAAGATGCAGAAGTACAATAAGGAACACCGGCTGCTTCAGACGATACCCGGGATAAAAGAAGATGGTGCATCATCCATAATTGCCGAGATAGGCGTTGACATGGATAGATTCCCCACTGAGGGGCACCTCTCTTCCTGGGCCGGGATGAGTCCCGGGAACAACGAAAGCGCCGGTAAAAAAAAGAACGGTCACACAACCTTCGGGAATAAATGCTTGAAAGCAACCCTAACCGAAGCCGGATGGGCCGCATCCAGAACAAAGAACACCTTTTTCAACGCCAAATACCACAGCCTTGTAGGCAGGCGGGGGAAGAAGAGGGCGCTGGTAGCAGTAGGGCACAAGATTCTGATCGCCTGTTACCACATCTTAAGAAACAAGACAGAATACAAAGAATTGGGCGCAACTTATCTTGACGGCAGGAAAAAAGACAGGATAGTCAGAAGTTACCTGAAAAGATTACAGAATCTTGGATACGGCGTGACCCTGCAACCTTTGGCGGCGTAAACAATAACTACAAATGGTAGAAAAAGGTCGTTTTTTACTGGTGGTGATAACCCCGGAAATGAAACTGACTTAAAGCCAGTTTTAAGAACAAAGGAATGTTGGTTTCAAAAGCACGCAGGTGAAATTTTTTATCTCTAACTGGCTCGTTCTACCATAACACTAAAACGGTAATCGTAAATAAGGAGGGAAGGTGATTTTCAGGTGAAA
>CAZVUE010000181.1:0-2667 GCA_964630335.1 uncultured bacterium
GACGTTACCAACCGGGATGGAGTGCAGACTTCCCGGTTAGGTCTGGCAAAACTCCAGAAGACCCTTATTAACGTCCTTCTCAATAAGATGGGGGTCTACCAGAGCGAGATGGGTTTTCCGGTGACCCGGCACGAAATCAATTATCTGAAAGCCAACCTTGCCCTGGCGAAAAAAGGGGTTCTTACGCCCATCATTCTGTCCGGCTGGATGCGGGCGACCAAAGGCGACGTGGATGAAGCGTCTAAAAATGTGCCCATTGAGCACATCAACATATCTATCTCCACTTCCGACCAGATGATTACGGGAAAGTTTCTGGGTAAACTTACCCGTCAGGACGTGACCAAAAGTATGTTGGAAGCATTAAAGACCGCCAGGTCTGCCGGGATAAAAACGGTTGGTGTTAATGCGGAAGACGCTTCGCGGACAGACCTGGACTACTTAGTGGAGTTTGCTCTGGCAGCGAAAGAGAACGGTGCGGACCGCATTCGTTACTGTGACACCTTAGGATACGAAAGCCCCTTTACCGTTTACGACCGGATTACCTTTCTGGCGGAAAAGATAAAGATGCCCATTGAACTTCACTGTCACAATGACCTGGGTATGGGCGTGGCGGTAAGTGTAATGGGTGCCAAGGCTGCGGTGGATGCGGGTGTTGATGCTTTTATCAATACCACGGTCAACGGTATGGGTGAGCGGTGCGGTAATGCGGACTTAGTTTCGGTTATCCTTGCCTTGAAGAAAGGCGATGGTTTGACGGGTAAATACGTCCTGGATGAGGCAGTGGACTTAAGGATGGCGTGGAAGTTAGCCAAGTATGCTTCTTATGCTTTTGGAGTTCCCATCCCCATCAACCAGGTGGGCGTTGGCGCCAATGCGTTTGCCCACGAGTCCGGCATCCATGTAGATGGTGCGCTGAAAGATTACCGGAACTACGAACTCTACCATTATGAAGAATTGGGTCGGGGCGAGCCGGAGGTGATTGAGACCGGCCGGATGATTACCGTGGGTGAGTACAGCGGTATCAAAGGTTTCCGGAACGTTTACGGGAAGTTGGAGATTGAGTTTAAGAATGAGAAAGAGGCCCGGGAGATTCTGGAGTTGGTCCGGTACGCCAATGTCCATACCCAGAAGCCCCTGGTCGAGGATGAACTTCTCTTTATCGCTCAGCATCCGGAAGAAGCCCGCCTTCTGATGACCATGAGCCCGTAACCACTGTTTTATTCGCAAGGCTAAAGCCTTGCCCTACAAATGTAGGGGTCGGATCCCTGTTTAACGCATACAGGGACATGTTTATCCGACCCGCGGGCTTGATGAATCAAGCCCTTACCAATCCTATGGTAAGGGGACCCGCCCTACTTATGGGTCAGACGATTGCGGAAAAGATTTTAAGCGCCAAGAGTAATCAGAAAGTTACGGCCGGTGAAATCTGCCTGGCAAAAGTTGACTTCGCTTTTGCCCAGGATGGCACCGCACCGTTAGCCATAGAAGCCTTTAAGAATCTGGGCGGTGAGAAGGTGTTATTTCCGGAAAGGTCCGCCTTCTTTATTGACCACAGCGCACCCAGCCCCAACTTGGGGGTTTCCAGGATGCACCAGATGATGCGGCGGTTTGCCGGAGAGCAGGGTGTCAGGCTCTACGAGGCGGGCAGCGGTGTCTGCCATATCCTAATTTCGGAAGAGGGTTTTGTCCGCTGTGGAGGTCTGCTGGTGGGTGCGGACAGCCACACACCGACCAGCGGTGCGCTTAATGCTTTTGCCACCGGTGTCGGCTCCACCGATTTGGCGGCCGTACTCATTACCGGACAGTTGTGGTTCAAGGTCCCGGAGACGATAAGAATTACGCTTAACGGAAAACTTTCGGAGAAGGTTTATGCCAAAGACGTAGCGCTGTTTATGATAAAAAAGTTGACTGCCAGCGGTGCTAATTATAAGAGTTTAGAACCAACCGGTCCGGTGGTTTCAGGATTTTCAATAGAGAGCCGGTTTACGATTGCGAACCTGGCGATGGAGGCGGGTGCCAAAACCTGCCTTTTTGAACCGGACGAAAAGACTTTTGCCTGGCTGGAAGAGCATAATGTGGCAAAAAAAGACTATCAGCCGGTTTTCTCCGACCCGGATGCGGAGCGGAAAGACCTGGTCTTTGACCTTTCCGAATTAGAACCACAGGTATCCGCTCCCCACCAGGTTGATAATGTCTATCCGGTAACCGAAAAAGCCGGAATCAAGATTGACCAGGCTTTTATTGGGACCTGTACCAACGGAAGGCTGGAGGACCTGCGGGTGGCCAGCCAGATTATTGGCAATCGCAAAATTCACCCGAAATGCCGGCTGATAATAGCACCGGGCAGCCGCAGGATTCTGATGTCTGCGGTAAAGGAGGGGATTCTTCAGAACCTTCTGGAGGCGGGTGCGATACTGGTTACCCCGGGCTGTGGTCCCTGTGTGGGTACGCACAACGGAGTTCCGGCTGATGGCGAAAGGGTGATTTCTACCGCCAACCGTAATTTCCGGGGCAGAATGGGTAATCCCTCTGCGGAGATTTATTTAGCTTCTCCGGCTACCGTGGCAGCCGGCGCGGTCGCCGGCGAAATTACCGACCCCAGAGAAATAAGGTAGACAGTAACGTAGGGCAAGGCTTTAGCCGTTTCCGTAGGGCAAGGCTTTAGCC
>CAZVUE010000182.1:0-2662 GCA_964630335.1 uncultured bacterium
CTCAGGCTGATGGCACCGCGGCTGTCCAGAACGTTGAAGGTATGTGAGCATTTCAGGACATAGTCATAAGCGGGATATACCATCTTTAGTTGGATAAGCCGTGCTGCCTCCTGTTCGTATTCGGCAAAAAGGTTAAGGTGCATCTGGACGTCCGCCACTTCAAAACTGTACTTAGAGTACTCGGCTTCGGCCCGGCGTCTTATCTGGCCGTAGGTAACCTCCGGCGACCAGGCAAGGTCATAGACCGCCCGCTTCTTCTGCAAAAAACAGGCTAACCTTTCCAGACCGTAGGTGAGTTCCACGGAAACCGGTTTCAGGTCGATACCGCCGGCCTGCTGGAGGTAGGTGAACTGGGTAATCTCCAGACCATCCAGCCAGACCTCCCAGCCAACACCCCAGGCACCCAACGTGGGCGCTTCCCAGTTGTCATCAACGAACCGGATGTCGTGTTTGCGCCATTTGATTCCAATCGCCTCCAGACTTTCCAGATACAATCTCTGGGTCTGAGAGGGAGAGGGCTTCAAAATTACCTGTAATTGGTAGTGCTGGTAAACCCGGGTGGGATTTTCGGCGTAACGTCCGTCGGCCGGCCGCCGGGACGGCTCCAAATAGGCTACCTTCCAGGGGTTTACTCCGAGGATTCCGAAGAAAGTGGCCGGATTCATGGTCCCGGCTCCGACTTCTATTCCGGTTGGGTGGTGTATCAGGCAACCCTTTTGACGCCAGAAATCAAGGAGTTGTGCTTGCAGGGTTTGAAAATCCATCTTAGGGGCCTTAACTGAGAGGCGCTTCTGATTTCGGACCCGGGCCACCGCTTTCCAATTGGACTTGATAGGCTTCTAATATTTTGCCCTGGACGTATTGCCGAAATGTGTTGTCAATGGGATGGACGATGTCGTGGTAGTTCTTTTCGTCGTCTCCCCGGCTGTTTTCGGCACCGGCTGGCCGCGAAAGTTCTTTGCCGCAACGGTTGCAATATCGGGCATGGAAGACGTTCCAGGCGTTGCAAGAACCGCAGCGGAACTCAGCCTTGCGGTTGGGCATCGCGATAAAGAGCCCTTTTTCGCCTTCTACGATTCTGATTCCCCGGACGACAAGCACGTTGTCAAAGGTAATCGTGGCAAAACCCTTTAAACGTCCGTTCGATTTTTCTACCGGCGACACCCGAGCTTCCGTAATTTCCATATTACCTCCCGTAAGTAGATACGCGTAAGAATTTCACCGCGTTTCCTGCGTTTTCTTCCGACAGAAAACCGCTTCCGGTCAAGTCACCCTCACCCTTCCCTCTCCCCTGGAGGGAGAGGATAGAGGTGAGGGGTATAAATTCCTGTCCGGTCAGGAAAGCAAAGAATGCTCCGCCACTCCCTGCCAGAAGATAGTGGTTAAAATTTTTATCCAGCTTCTTTTCCCAGCCTCTCAATCTCTTCTCTTTTTTTGTCACCACCTCCTGGAATCGGTTAAACATCTTTTGGGCAACAAGTTCCGGTCTGCCCCTTTTTAAAGCGTCCACCATAATTTTACTGGAATGACACTGATATGTCAAATCGTCAAGCCATCGGTAAGCGGCAGCGGTAGAAATTTTTACGCCGGTAAGGATAAGTACGTACTGAAATTTTGTAGGGGTGGATAAAGTCTTTACCTTTTCACCGAAACCGGAAACCAAACAGCGTCCCGGGAAGAGAAAAGACGGCACGTCAGAGCCTAAACCCAACGCTAACGGTACCAGCCGGGAAACCGGTTCCTGAATCCTCCAGAGTTGGTTAAGCCCTAAAAGGACCGATGCCGCATCACTGCTGCCGCCGCCTAAACCGGCGGACACCGGTATTTTTTTAGAGAGAGAAATAGAAACACCCTCTTTAATCCGGTAGGTTTTTTTTAACAAAGCGGCTGCTTTGAAAACCAGGTTCTCTGGGGTGACGAGGACAGGAATATTGCTTTTTATATCCAGGTGAGCGGGTGTTACCCTCAATGTTAACCGGTCACAGAGGTCTATCTTTTCGATTACCGTATCGACCGGATGCAGGTCTGCACCGTCTGGTTTTGGCAGGACCTCTAAAAAGAGATTAATCTTGGCTGGGGCTGTTGTCTCCAGTCGTCGCATCGGTAGGTGTTGGTTCTTTCCTGGGTTCTGTTTTTTTGCTTATCCGGACCAGGGCCGGCCGTAAGACAATGTCTTTGTAAAGATAGCCCGGACGCAAAACCGCTAAGACGGTTCCTTCTTCCTGTTCGTCACTTTCGGTAACTTCCACTACCTCCGCATTGTTGGGGTCAAACGGCTTTCCGAGTACCTCTATTGGCTTCAGTCCCAAATCCTGGAAGGTGCGGTGAAGTTCCCTGGCGATTAATTTTAATCCGGTGCTATGTTCTTCTTCCAGCTCTCCGGTTTCACCGGAACTTAATATCTTCTCCAAACTGTCCAGCGTGGGTAAAAACTGAGACAAAAGAGCCAATTCCACAAAGGTGGCTAATTGCCGTTTTTCCTGTTCGGTTCTCTTCCGGAAGTTGTCAAAGTCTGCGGCTAAACGCAGAAGCCGGTCCTGGGTCTCGGTAGACTTGGCTGCCTGCCCGGAAAGGTCTTGCCACTCTTTCTTACTTATAGTTATGGCTTCCTCTTCCGCAGGGACATTCTGGGCTTCCTTTATCTCCCCTTCGTCTTTCTCCT
>CAZVUE010000183.1:0-2644 GCA_964630335.1 uncultured bacterium
CCGAGGAGCAACGCCGCAATGACCCAAAGATGGGACTCCCCGAAGGGCCAGGCCGCTTTTGGGCTGCGACTGCGTCGCTCATTGCTTCCGTACCACAGGGGGTACGCCAGCTTCTTCGCTCCTTGTCTCGCTCCAAAATCACCTCTGGCAAATAGGCAATTTTATTCTGCGACAGCCCCTTAGATTCTCCGGCAAAGAGACCAGAAGATAGGAATAGAATGAGGATAAATACAGCGTTTCGGTACATGCTATTATTTTACCACACGACAAATATTCTCTCCCAATCTTGACGGGGTGAAGCCCGGTAGCGTATAATTACAGGGTTATGAAGGAAAGGGAGATACGCTATCTGGCGCACTTGGCCCGGATTCAGCTTACCGATGCGCAGGTTGGGAAGATTAAGGCGGATCTGAACCAACTTCTGGAATACGTCGGGAAGTTACAGTCTTTGCCAACCGAAGATGCCCCGCCTACTTATACGGCTCTTTCCTCTTATAACCGTTTTCGCAAAGACGAAATAAAACCTTCTTTTCCGACCGAGAAGGTTCTGGCAAACGCACCGGCGCGGAAAGGGAACTTCTTTCGGGTTCCCCGGGTGATAACCCATGGCGGATGAACTGACACCCTGGCAGAGAGTGCAGTTGGCACGGGAGCCGAACCGGCCCCATACCCGGGATTATATTGCCGGTCTTGCCATCGATTTTGTGGAACTGCACGGTGACCGCTGTTTCGGCGACGACCCGGCCCTGTTAGGCGGCCTGGCTAAATTTGAGGGGCAGTTGGTGGTTATCTTTGGGCACCAGAAAGGGACCGAAACCAAGGAAAATATTGCGGTCAATTTTGGTATGGCACACCCGGAAGGCTACCAGAAGGCACGACGGTTTATGAAGTTGGCCGAGAAGTTTCACCTTCCGGTCATCAGTCTGGTTGATACACCCGGTGCGCATCCCGGGGTGGAAGCCGAGGAGCGGAATCAGGCCGCTGCTATCGCCCAGAACCTTATGGTGATGTCAACCCTGAGGACGCCGATTATTACGGTGGTTATCGGTGAAGGAGGCAGTGGCGGAGCCCTGGGTATCGCTCTGGCAGACCGGGTCTTGATGTTGGAAAACAGCATCTACTCGGTAATTTCGCCGGAAGGCTGCGCGGCGATTCTCTGGAAGAGTCAGGAGGCGAAAGAAGATGCCGCCAAAGCCTTGAAACTGACCGCCCCGGACCTTTTGGAGTTTAAAATTATTGACGAAATTGTTCTCGAACCATCCGGCGGGGCGCATCTTGACCCTAAGACTACCATAGAAAAGGTCCGCCAGGCTTTAATTAAAAACCTGAAGGAGTTGAAGGAGATAACGATAGAAGAGCTGCTGAACCGGCGCTACGAGAAGTACCGCCGGATAGGGGTATTTCAGGAATAAACTCCCTCACCCTACCCTCTCCCCAGGTGGGAGAGGATTAAGGTGAGGGGACATTTTGAAGCCAGATACAGATATGGAAAAGAAAGATAAAAAACTGGTAATCGGTTTGCCCAAGGGGAGTTTAGAAGAGACGACCGTTCGCCTCTTCCGGAGAGCCGGGATAAACCTCTACGGAAAGTCCCGGACTTATTCTCTGGTGGCTGATGATAAAGAGCTGGAGATAATGCTGATTCGGGCACAGGAGATACCTCTTTATGTTGCCAACGGCAGTTTAGATGCCGGTCTGACCGGCAAAGACTGGATTCTGGAGAGAAACGTCAAGGTGAAAGAGGTGGCGGAATTCTGTTACGCCAAAAGCGGCCTGGGTCAGGTAAGGTTAGTTCTGGCGGTTCCGGAAGGTTCAAATATTAAAAGCGTAAAAGACCTGGCAGGGAAGCGTATCGCCACGGAACTGGTCCGGGTAACCAAGGAATACCTCAAAAAAAACAAGGTGAGGGCAGAGGTGGAATTTTCCTGGGGGGCAACCGAGATTAAGGCAGGAAAACTTTGCGATGCCATTACCGAACTTACCGAATCCGGTGCCACCCTTAAGGCGCATAGTCTAAGGATAATTGACACGATTTTAGTCTCTACCACCCGTTTCATCGCCAATTTAAAATCTTACGCTGACCCCTGGAAGAGAAAGAAGATTGACTACATCAGCCTTCTTCTTCAGGCGGCGCTGAGTGCGGAGGAGTTAGTGGGTTTGAAACTGAATGCCAACGATAAGAATCTCAAAAAGATTCTAAGCGTTTTGCCGGCCCTGAAAAACCCGACCATCTCCAGACTGGTCACTCCGGGCTGGCATGCGATTGAGGTTATCTGCAGGCGGGAAGAGGTAACCGGCCTTATCCCGAAATTGAAAGAGGCCGGTGCCCAGGGTATTGTGGAGTATCCGTTAAACCGGGTGGTTTATTGAACTGAAAGGGGCTCAATTCATTGAGCCCGAGGAGTAGAACATATGCCGTGTGGAAGAAAGCGCAAGCGCGCCAAGATGGCAAAGCACAAGAGGAAGAAGAGACTACGCCGGGACCGCCATAAGAAGCGCGAGCGCTAAGGGCTCGTGTATGTCATTGCGAGCGTGGTATGCGAAGCAATCTCGTAGTAACGTAGGGCAAGGCTTTAGCCTTGCTTTTTAGATGCAAACCCCTGTTTGAAACATACAGGGGCAGGCTCTAAAGGTTTGCCCTACA
>CAZVUE010000184.1:0-2626 GCA_964630335.1 uncultured bacterium
CTGTTTTTTGTCTAACACTTTTGTTTTCTCAATTAGTCTGGGCGGGGATTCAGGAAGATATTGCCTATTTTTCTTC
This sequence comes from uncultured bacterium, assembly GCA_964630335.1. GTDB lineage: Bacteria > Ratteibacteria > UBA8468 > MWAK01 > MWAK01 > CAZVUE01. The sequence goes on from CAZVUE010000184.1 coordinate 77, forward strand.
TTTGAGTTCCCGGATGCCCGGTTATCCGGGTAATCAGTCGGCAGCCGATTATATTGAAGCAAGGTTTAGAGCCTTAGGGCTGGCTGAAGTTGAAAAGGAGACTTATTCGGTTGCGGTTCCGGTTGAGACTGGTTCTTTTCTCTACTGTCAGGGCAAAAATCTTCCTGTCTGGGCGGCCTGGCCCAACTTTGTACGCACTTCCACGGTACCACCGGAGGGGCTGAGTGGTCCGGTTGTTTACGGCGGTGACGGGACAACTACCAATTACCAAGGGAAGGATTTACAGGGAGCAATCGTTCTTTTAGACTTTAACTGCGGATTCCGCTGGCTTGATGCCGGTCTATTAGGTGCAAAAGCAATTATCTTTATTGAGCCTCCGGAAACTACTTTTTTTGAGGCCCGGCGAAAGTTTTTAAGTATTCCGCTTGACCTCCCGCGGTTTTACGTTAAGAAAGAAGACGCCAGATTTTTGATTAAAAGCCCGTTACCATCAGCTACTATTTTTTGCCGGCAGAACTGGCAGAAGGCAGACGCAGCCAACATTCTGGGTTATATCCCCGGTACCGACCCGGATTTAAAAAAAGAGATTGTCTGTCTCTCTGCTTATTACGATTCTATTTCGGTAATTCCATCTTTGGCTCCGGGTGCAGACCAGGCAAGCGGTATTACTGCCTTACTTGATTTAGCCGATTACTTCCGTCAGTACCCTCCCAAACGGACCATCCTTTTTCTCGCTGTCGGCAGCCACTTTGAATATTTACGAGGCATCGGTGATTTTGTTAACCGGCATTACCGGAAACGTCGGGAGTTCGTTTCCAAAGTTCCGGAACCAATAGATATAAAACTGATGATTGGTCTGGAACTCTCCAGTCATTCCGACCTGCTCGCTTCCTACCACAATAGCGGCGAACTTTATGCCCAGCGGTATTTTGCACCTTTTGCCAAGAAATTTCTGGAGTATGTCCCGTCTGCCTATAAGGGCAGGTTGTTGAACGGGGTAAGTCCGGAGAAGGGGATTGCCTTTTCTGCTTTCCTGCCGGAAAGTATCCGTACGGATGGCTCCCTGGCTATTTTAGCCGGACTTCCGGTTCTTTCTTTCGTAACCATTTACGATAACCGGCGTTACGTCGATACACCACTGGATACGTTGAGCCGGTTAAATCTCTACAAATTGTCCAGTCAGGTGGAACTACTGCGAAACATACTTTACCAAGCCCTGACTGACCCGGACTTCTTCCCAAAGGCAGAACTGGAACTTAAGGATTATATGTCAGACCTGCAGGGAAAAATCGTTTACTTTGACCCCAAGGCGGGTTTTGTACCCAATCAGCCGGTGGCAAATGCCATTGTTTGTCCCCGGGGGTACGATAAATACTTTTCCTCCTATCAAAATCGCAAGAGTGCTTTTGGTGTCCGGGGAGAATATTTAGACCTTACCGACGCAAAGGGGTTATTTAAAATTACCCAGATGGGTCAAGTGGGGGGGGAGATAATTTTAGAAGCCTACTACTTAGACCCGCAGACCGGTCGGATTACCATGGCTCCGGACCGTGGAGTCAACGGCGCAGAGAATTTTCCGATGAAGGTAAGGATGGACGCAGCGGTTAAAGACTGGATGATTGTCCTTTTTGACTGCACCAGCACCAATCTTTACGATTTTGTTGACCCCCGGTACCTGATTCAGTTGGATAAATTAGACCTTTTCAATTCCGCCAATTCTATTCCTTCCGCATATGGTTTCTCTTATCTGGAAAACAGGTCCTGGGAATGGTCTTCCGAGGACGAACCGGTTGCGGTTATCTACACCCAGCCGGGCATGGAGGTTAAAGTAGCCGGTGAAGCTGGTCCCTTAGGTAAGCGGATTCTTCTGCTCAACTCACCGGACAGTACAAGTAAAGCCAATTCGGAAGGATTAGGATATGCGGTTACCAACGACCCTTTTCTTTTAGATAGAACCCCCTACCGCGCCTGCCAGGACATGATTAACCTGAATGAGTACCGTATTAATAACTTCAGCCGGTTTGGAGTTACCAACGAACGTTTAACCGAACTGCACGAAGAAGCGAAGAAGTGGTTTAAGACCGCGACCCAGAATCTGGCCGACCGGGATTGGTTTTCTTTCCTGGTTAACAGCCGCAGGGCGGTCGGATTGGAATCCCGGGCTTATCCCGATGTCCGTGCCACTACCAATGACGTGATTAAGGGCCTTATCTTTTATTTCATCATCCTTTTGCCCTTTGCTTTCTTTTCCGAAAGGCTCTTCTTTGGTCATCCGGATATCCGGAAACAGATTGCCGGAATATTCGGTCTCTTTTTGGCGGTCTATTTAGCGATGCGTTTTGTCCACCCCGGCTTCCGTCTGAGCAACAGTCCGGAGGTGATTCTTTTGGCGTTCATTATATTAGCGCTTTCCGGCCTGGTAATCTCTTTAGTGGCAGGCCGGTTTGAAGAGTTGATGCAGCGTCTAAAACGGGAACGCGCCAAAGTCTACGAGACGGACGTGGGCAGAATTACCGCGACGGGTACCGCTTTTGGATTAGGCATTGCGAA
>CAZVUE010000185.1:0-2602 GCA_964630335.1 uncultured bacterium
GTGTCCCTCCTCGCCGGCGACATTATGAATGCCATTCCAACCGCAGTCCGTTTTTTAGTAGGGACTTGATTTACCAAGCCCGCGGGCGCGATGAATCGCGCCCCTACGTAAAGACATTTAATTAGTTTGTATTGTTATTGTATGATATAACAAAAAAGATGGAACTGGCTGGCAAGAAGGTTCTGGTGGTGGGTCTGGGCAAAAGCGGCGAAGCATCCGCCTTATTCTTGAGGAAAAAGGACGTCCTGGTCCGGCTGACTGAAACCAGCGACAATCCTGATTTGCGTGAAAAAAAGAAGTCTCTGGAGAGTACCGGTATAGAAGTAGAATTAGGCCGGCATTCAGAAACGTTTTTCCGGGGAATAGAACTCGTAGTCCCCAGCCCCGGAGTCACGCCGGAATCTTTTCCCGTCCAGTTTGCCTTCAAAAACAGAATCCCTGTCTGGAGCGAGATTGAATTGGCTTACCGGTTCTGCCCGGTCCCAATCTTAGCGGTTACCGGTACCAACGGAAAGAGTACTGCGGTTACGTTGCTTTACGACATTCTGAAAGCAGCCGGTAAAAAAGTACTTCTGGCGGGTAACATCGGTACGCCTTTCATCTCAGTGGTAGAAGACCTTGCGGAAACCGAAGCGTTAATCCTGGAAGTAAGCAGTTTTCAATTGGCATGGATTGTAAAATTTAGACCAAAGATTGCGGTTCTCCTTAACGTTACCTCAGACCACTTGGACCGGTACCCGGACTTTGCCTCTTACTTAAAAGACAAAAAACGCATTTTTGAAAACCAGACCGCAGAAGATTTTGCGGTTATCAATTACGACGACCCGGTAAGCCGGAATTTAATCCCGGAAGTAAAAGCACAGAAAATTTCTTACAGCCGGCAAGTGCGACTTACCCCGGAAGGAGAACAATACTTTTTAATTGATGGGAATAAAATTCTGTTGCCCTCGGGTGAAGAACTCCTTACCATCCCGGAAAGCCGGCTCTGGGGTGTCCACAACTTAGAAAATATCTTGGCGGTCTGCACTTCCGCTTATCTTTCTGGTGCAGAACCAGCCGCGATGGTTGAAGCGATCAAAAGATTTCATCCGCTCAGCCACCGGATGGAATTAGTTGCGGAAAAGTCAGGCATAAGATATGTTGACGATTCCAAAGCCACCAACGTTGATTCCACCCTGCGGGCTTTGCAATCATTCCCGAAAAGTAGCCCCAAACGGCTCATACTCATTCTGGGCGGAAAGGATAAAGGCGGTTCATACATTCCTTTAAAACCAGCGCTCAAAAAAAGGGTGAAAGCACTCATACTTTTAGGCGAAGCGACTGACCGGATTAAGAAGGAATTAGCCGGCAGCGGTGATATTAAAGAAGTAAGCAGTCTGCCGGAAGGTGTTCTTTTGGCACATAGCCTGGCGGGTTCCGGAGATACGGTTCTCCTGTCGCCCGCCTGTTCCAGTTTCGATATGTTTGAAAGTTATGCTGAACGGGGAAATATCTTTAAGAAAGCCGTGGCCTCTTTACCGTAAACTTTCTTTGCTGCTTCTTGGCTTAACCGGTCTGGGTGTGGTGATAGTCTACAACACCACCTTTGCCTTTGCTGGTCAGAAGTTCTCTGACCAGTATTACTTTTTAAAGAAAGATTTAGTCTGGGTCTTGCTGGGAATAATCGCTTTTCTAATCAGCCAGAGATTCCCTTTAAAAAAGATAGAAAAATTTGCGCGGCTTCCCCTTCTATTTTCGCTTGTTCTTCTGTTAGCGGTGCTGTTTGTAGGAAAAGAAGTCAACGGTGCCACACGTTGGTTCGTCCTTGGGCCCCTTTCTTTTCAACCCTCAGAATTCGCCAAGTTTGCGATTCTAATCTACCTTTCTGATTTTCTGGCAAGGAAAAAGGAGAAAATCCGCAACCCCCTTCTGGTCTTCCTTCCACCCGGTATCCTTATCGGTTTAGGAATGGGCTTGATTCTGGCAGAACCAGACTTGGGGACCGTGGTCCTTTTAGCGGGTGTGGTGATTATCCTCTACTACGTGGCTAACGTACCTTTAAAGTACCTGGGCCTTCTGGTAGTAACCTGTCTCCTTGGCGGCAGTCTGATGATTGGGCTCTCTTCTTTCCGGCGTACCCGTTTCCTCTCTTTTCTTAATCCCTGGCGGGACCCTTTGGGTTCTTCTTATCACATCAGTCAGTCCTTAATCGGGGTTGGCAGCGGAGGACTCTTTGGAGTTGGTTTAGGACAGGGCAAACAAAAACTTTTTTTCTTACCGGAGGCGCACACTGACTTTATCTTTGCCAATATTGCGGAAGAAATGGGTCTGTTCGGCTCGGCATTTTTTCTTGGGTTATTCCTCCTCATTATCCTGTATGGCTTGCGGATAAGCAAAGAAAGTACTGACCAGTTCCACAAATTCTTAGCGTTAGGTATCACCAGTCTCATCGGTTTACAGGCGGTTATCCACATCGGCGTTGTGGTAAGCCTCTTCCCCACCAAGGGTATCACCCTGCCTTTTATCAGTTACGGCGGTAGTTCCCTGGTCTTTACCCTCTTAAGCGGAGGGCTTCTGGTCAACTTAGCCCGTAACCTGCCGCCGGAGGACTTCCGGATATGAA
>CAZVUE010000186.1:0-2581 GCA_964630335.1 uncultured bacterium
GAAGTTGAGTCATTTTCAACATCATTACCGGTAGATTACCGCCTGGCTCGGTACGACATTGCCGGCAGCATCGCTCACGCCAAGATGCTGGCAAAAGTAGGCATTATCAAGGAGGCAGAGGCGGAGAAGATTATCGCCGGTCTTTCCGAGGTCAAGGCAGAGATAGAGAATAACCGGTTCTCAACCGAGCCTTCTGATGAAGATATCCACACCGCCATAGAACGAAGGCTCTACGAAAAGATAGGCGAAAAGGCAGGAAAACTCCATACCGGACGCAGTCGCAACGACCAGATCGCCCTGGACGAAAGGCTCTACGTAAAAGATTTAATCGGTCAGTTAGACCAACGCCTGAAGAGTCTTCAGCAGGCTTGCCTTCTTTGGCTGAAAAAATATCCCAAGGTCATTATGCCTGCCTTCACCCACCTCCAGCATAGCCAGGTAATTCTCTTCAGTCATTGGGTCCTGGCGTACCTGGAGATGTTCCAGCGGGACCGGGAGCGTCTGAGAGACGCCCTGAACAGGGTTGATGTCTCGCCTTTAGGCGCCGGTGCGGGCGGAGGTTCTTCTCTACCGCTGGACCCGGAATATTCAGCAAAACTACTTGGTTTTGGAAAGGTCTTTACCAACAGTTTAGATGCGGTCAGCGACCGGGACTTCCTGGTTGAGGTTCTGGCAGATTTAAGTTTGATTGCGGTCCACCTCTCCCGGTTTTGCGAAGAACTGGTCTTATGGAGCACCAAAGAGTTTAATTATATTGAGATAGACCAGCGCTACTGTACCGGAAGCAGCGCTTTGCCCCAGAAAAAGAACCCGGATATCCCGGAACTGGTCAGGGGCAAGACTGGCTTGGTTTTGGGAAGCTTGATGAGCCTGCTTACTACTCTTAAGGGCTTGCCTTTATCATACAACCGGGACCTTCAGGAGGACAAGGCACCATTCTTTGCCTCCGCAGATACAGTTTTAGATTCCCTGGCGATTATCTCCGAGATGATTCCCAAAATCAAGGTGAACACCAAGGCGATGGAGAAGGCTGCGGAGAGCGGTTACCCCACCGCGATAGACTTAGCAGAGTATCTGGTAAAAAAAGGGGTATCCTTTCGGGAAGCGCACCGGATTGTCGGTGCGGTAATCAAGTACTGCGATAAGAAAAATAAAGGGTTCTCAACCAGCAAAGGACTCTCAGCCCTCTCCCTTCCGGAGATGAAGAGGTTCAGCCGGTTCTTTAGCCAGGACGTAAGAAAAGTTCTTTCACCGAAAGACTCAATTAGTAACCGGTGTACACCGGGTTCCCCAAACCCGGAAACAGTCTGTGCCCGGATTCAAAATTGGACCGAGGTACTTAAATGAGTACGGAGGAAGCCACATAAATTGTAGGGGTCGGATTTATCCGACCCGCCAAAAAAATTGTAGGGGTGCCATTCATGGCGCCCGAAAAGTAATTAAATGACCCAAATGAGTAATCTGCCAAAACGCAAAGATATTCGTTTGAAGAATTATGACTATTCTTCTAACGGTTACTATTTCGTGACCATTTGCACCAACAATAAAGAACCCTTTGTCAAAAAACACAGGCAAGAAATTGAAAAAACTTTATTAAACCTTCCTGGAAGATTTACTGGTTTGACTCTTGACTATTATTCTCTGACGCCTACCCATCTCCACATTATTTTAATTCTTGACAATGTCAAGGTTGCCTTATCCCAAGTAGTACGAACTTTTAAAGCCTTGGTGACCAAAATTACCGGAGAAGAAACCTTTTGGCAACGCAACTATTATGAACACGTGATAAGAACGGAAAAGGCCCTGTCCAAAATCAGAGAATATATCCAGAATAATCCTTTGGTGGAACGGATAAGGTTTGAGCAGTTTTATGAGACGGGTTCGATGAATCGAACCCCTACATGAATTGTAGGGGCGCCATTCATGGCGCCCGCGGGCTTGATGAATCAAGCCCCTACATAAATTGTAGGGGTCGGATTTATCCGACCCGCCAAAAAAATTGTAGGGGCGCGATTTATCGCGCCCGAGAAAAATGGCAAAAGAATATTTTACTTATCAGGGGAGTGAAGGGTTTATTGAGGGGTGCCGGGTAAGGGACTTGGCCGAGAGGTTTGGGACACCCCTTTACCTTTATAGCGAAAATGCCATCCGGGAAAGAGTAGCCTGTTTTCAAAAAGTCTTTGCGGAAATTTCACCGATAATCCGGTACAGTTGCAAAGCAAACTCCAACCCGCACCTGCTGAAAATATTGAAAGAATCCGGGTGTGGTGCGGACGTTATCTCACCCGGAGAACTCAGCCTTGCCCTCTACGCCGGGTTTACCCCCGGAGAGATTATTATGGGTGGTGTGGGCAAGTCGGGTGATGAAATCACCTTTGCCCTGAAACAAGGGGTTACCTTATTTAGTGTGGAATCTCTTTCCGAACTGCAGGTTTTGAGCCGGAAGGCGAGCGAACAGGGTAGAGTGGCGACCGCTCTCCTCCGGCTCAATCCGGACATTCCCGCGGGTGGACACCACTACATTGAAACGGGGCGGAAAGAGAACAAGTTTGGGTTGACCGAAGACGAAATCATTAGCGTA
>CAZVUE010000187.1:0-2537 GCA_964630335.1 uncultured bacterium
CAGAGCCTGTCTGGTTATCACCTTTAAGGCGGTTTCTAAACGGGTTGCACCAAGGGCATAAGATGCCTCAAAAATCTCCTCCGGAACCATCCGAATCACCTCGTCCATCGCCCGGCTCATTATCGGAAATATCAGAAGTGCTACCGTAATAATACCGGCCAGAAGCGAAGTCTTTAATCCGAAAAGAAGCATAAGGGTGAAACCGAAAGCACCGTAAACTATTGACGGCACGCCCCAGAGAACATCCAGGGAGAAACGGGTGAAGTTTATCAGCCCGGAACCTTTCCGGGCATAGACGTTCAGGTACAAAACAACCGGAAGGCTTACCAGAATAGCCAGGAGGGTTGCGCCGGCGGTCAGGTAAAGAGAACCAACGATGGCATTCAGTATTCCGCCCTCTTTGCCTAAATAGAACCCACCCTTTGGTATCTGGGTAATCATCGCTAAATTCAAGGCGGGTAACCCCTTCAATACCACCGTAACCAGGATGAGCGCCAGGGTGAAAAAGATTATAAAAGTGGCGCTGACCATAAGTGCCTTAAATATATTTTCCTCAATCTTCCGGCGATTAATTCCCATTACTGCATCCTTAGCAACCCCTTTTCTCAACCCTTACCAGAACCAGACGGGAAAAGAGGTTGAAAACCAGAATCACCAGGAAAAGGACCAGAGAAGCGAGTAAGAGCGCGGAATCGTAAAGGGGAACCGAAAGCATCTCTCCGTAATTGTTGGCGATTAACGCCGGTAGCGGATAGGCCGGCTCCAGAACCGATTTGGGAATCCGGGCGACGTTTCCCGCCACCATCAGAACCGCCATCGTCTCGCCAAAAGCCCGGGACAGACCTAAGATTACCGCGGCAATCAGACCGGGCAGGGCTTTGGGAATGACCACGTGTTTTACGGTCTGCCACCTGGTAGCACCCAAAGAAAGAGACGCTTCCCGCATCTCATAGGGAACCGCCCGGAAGACTTCACCGGAAACGTGAATAATGATAGGGAAGACCATTACCGCCAACACAATACCGCCAGCCAGAACAGAATATCCGGTTGAAAACTGCCCAAATAACGGCGCAATCCTGTCTTTGACAAACGGAACGACCACCAGTACTCCCCAGACGCCGTAGACCACCGAAGGTATACCAGAGAGCAGGTCCACTAACGGGTTGGTCAGTTCCCGCAAGCCCCGGTGCGCATATTCAGAGAGGTAGATTGCGGTTAAAAGACAAAGAGGGATAGCCAGTACCATCGCCACGCCGGTCACCCAGAGGGTCCCCATGATAAAAGGGAAGAAACCGAATTCACCCTTAAACGGGTGCCAGGATGTGGATAGCAAAAGGTGCGACAAAGACTTGACCGCCAGAATGGGCTTGGACCTCTGGTACAATCCGAAGGCGATGGCGAAGGTCAAAAGGCTGGTCAGAACGGTCAAAAGCAACATCCCGCTGCCAGCCACCCGGTCCTTCCACACCCTGATTTTGCTCATTTTAGGATATTAAATGCAAGGCTAAAACTTGTCCGCCAAAGCCTTGGCGTCGGCAGACCTTGCCCTACATATCCTAAACATAATTGGTAATTAAAAATGTAGGGCAAACCTTCAGAGCCTGCCCCTGTATGTTTCAAACAGGGGTTTGCATGTACTCTTTTCAGGAGCCGGTTAATACAAACGCATTAATAAATAAATTTACATCATAAAACTGTAGGGGCTTGATTCATCAAGCCCGCGGGGCGGATAAATCCGCCCCCTACATAAGGGATTTAATGCGTTTGTGTTAGTTTCTTTAGTTCTGATTTCAGTTTTTTATCCGGAAGGTTGATGTAGCCGGTCTCCGGAACATACTTCTGCCCATCGGTCAGGACCCACTTGATAAACCGGGCTAACTCCGGTTTCTTGGGCTTGCCTAAACACAAAAAGTAGAGGTCCCGGGCCGGAGGCGACGGGTACTTGCCAATGGCGATAGCGGTGGTGATACTGTCCCGGTCCCGATAGAAGTTTTCATTCGGGTCCACCCGGCTGTTGCCGTTAAGGTCAAGAGGCAGTATCTTTAACCCGCTAACCGGCTTCTTGCTCTTGGCGTCATAAGCGTAGCCGATATTGTTAAAACCAATTCCCAAATTATCCTTCCGTACCGCCTCGGCAATCCCGGGGTCGCCGTAGACCCCGATGCCCTGGAGGTCTTCCTGTTTCTTTCCCAGGTACTTTGCCCAGGTCTCCGCAGCACCGCAGGCATCGGAACGGGTATAAAGATGAAGTGGATAAGCCGCTTTCTTGTCACCGGTAACTTCACTCCAGTTCTTAGCCTTTCCGGTAATCCAGATGTCAATAAGCGTCTCCTTCTTTACGCCCTTCACAAGCAGGGTCCGGATGGCTGGGTGTTTCTCGTTGACCGTAGGTACAACCGCATCTTTGGCGACCGCAACCCACCAGCCGCCTTTCTTCGCCTCATCCGGATAGATTTCCCGCGAGACCATTCCGATATCAACCATACCCGCCAAGGCATCCGCCACTCCTTTACCGGCTCCGCCAGCCACCACCTCAA
>CAZVUE010000188.1:0-1185 GCA_964630335.1 uncultured bacterium
ATTCCGGCGAATCCTCACCGGTCCGGTTCTTTACCGGTGCAAATTCTTCTTCCCTGATTGTCTCCATGCAACAGACTTTCTGAGCCAGGGGTAGCGCATCAAAGACAAAGGTTTCAAACTTCCAGGCAGGCATCTGACATAATTTGTTATCCATCCCCAGGCCGGCAGCTGACTTAACTGCCCGGTGATACGGTAGGGCGAATCCTCTTTCGTTCAGACGCCGGATAAAAGGAAGAGAGAAGATGTGAATGGCAATACTTCCCGGCCAGTATTTCAGTCTACCTTTTTCGTCCACCGCAGATATCTCTTCCGGTAGCAGGTCACTGTATTCAATGACCGCGGGTTTTCCGTTTACCGTTCCGTAGATGCCGACCTTCTCTAAACCATCACGGCGCCGTAGTACTTTAAGGGACATCTCCGCATTTTCCATATTATGGTAACCCAAAAAGACCGGGTCAGCCACCTTTACCAGCGGATTGTCTGCCTGGCAGTAAAAGAGTTCAGTAACGTCTCTTTCCATAAGCGTTTTGAGAATACCCGATTTGAAGATGGCTTTCAAGGAGCCGCCGTGACCGTTGGGATTTACGAAGAGATGTGTTTCGTCTTTGAGGATCAGGTTTCCTTCCGGCGTAATGCTGGGCAGCATCTCCTGTTCAAAAAAGTAAAGATCTTCCGGGTTAAGTCTAAAGAAGCGGTGTTCTTCAAGGAATTTCTCGATTATTTGGCGGTTTTCCCGGTTGGTCATAATTAACAAGGGAATTTCTGCCCGGTACCGGTTAGCCAGAGCCTTTACCTTTTCCGCAAAGATCTGGAAGAGCGGTTTCTGTTTCACCGGCGAAATCGGGAAGAGCCCTTTCGGTCCGTCACAACCTAATCTGGACCCCTGTCCGCCAGCCACAATCAGAACCGCCACTTTATTTTTTTTAAGCAGATTCTCACCTAAATCCCGTGCTTCTTCCTGTAAATTTTTTTCTCTTTTGGTTTGCGGAATTCTGATGATGGACGCAGGCGTGATATCATAATGCGGCTTGGCGGAATTTTTCTGCCGACTGAATTCCCGATGAACCCTGAAAGTTAATTCCAGGTCCAGCCCGCTGATATATTTGATTAGTTCCTTCTTTTTTCCGGGGGTAAGCTGATGGTAATGCTCCAGGACCTGTTTCTGGTTATACTTTTGCAAAACCG
>CAZVUE010000188.1:1285-2514 GCA_964630335.1 uncultured bacterium
GCCTGAGCCACAAAGGTGATGAGGACAAATATTGCCGGCGCCATCATAAACCACGGTACCCCTGCCTGGAGACAGACTCCAAAGGTAAGCGGTCCCACAATACCCGCGACACCCACCAGGGCTTCGTTTATACTGACGTTCCGGCCCCTTTTGTCCTGTTGACTAAGGGCATAAAATACGCCGTTGTAGTAGGCGTGTCCGGAATAGATACCTATCAGGGTAACCAGGATAAAAATAGTAATCTTTGCCGGGAAGGCGACCGTAACAAGACAACCGATAACCACGATGAATTTCATCCAGAAAAGGGGTGCAAGCCGGTAGCGCCAGGCTGGAAACCTCATCATAGAAAAGCCGGCCACCCCCTGAACCATCAGACTGATAAATATTGCCAAACCAGCCAGAGCCGATGAAAATCCCAAAAAGGTCATCGTCAATTTAGGGAGCAAAAAATTTATCCCCATTCTAATCGCGCGGTAGCCGTAAAGATACTCATCCAGCCTACATAGACGTAAGCCGTTTTAATGCGGACGGTTGCCAGGTTCAAATCCCCCTGAAGTCCCTCTTTAACAAAGGGGGATTGAGGGGGATTTAAAAGGGATGTTTCAAGTCCGCTCCTTTTTACCAGTTTCAAACCGAAGATTACTGTGATAAAACTCAAGGCGACCGGCAGAAGAGAAAGAAAAGGTCCCCAGGTGAGCAAGATTCCCTGGACCAGGGAGCCGAATGCTATACCGGAACTCCAGGCAAGGGTATAGAAAGAGATTCCTTTATGGAGCGGCATGTTGTTTTGTTCGCCCATGAATACCTGGAAACCGATAAAGAAGAGAGCGGTGGTTATTCCGGTCAGGGCCGTAAGAATAAAAAGGAAGGGCAGGGAATTAAAAAGGGCAAAGCCTATGGTAAGTAGTATAAACAATAGACAACCTGTCATCATCATACGATACACGTTCTCTTTCTTTGCTAATTTTGATAAGATAAGACTTGAGATGAAGTAGGTTGTTCCCCAGACGGAACCGATTCCTCCTATGGTAATCGGGGAAGCGCCTAATAGGGTCGCTTTTACTGCGACAAAAAAAGAAAAAGAAGCCAGTGAAAAATCGACCAGACAGGGAAATAAGTAAATCCAGTATCTCTTCGGTTGCATATATGTTTTCAGGAAAGAGATATTTAATATACCTTAAAAGCGAAAAAATTATCAAATAGATTAAGAGAGAACCCTGAAATGTAGG
>CAZVUE010000189.1:0-2489 GCA_964630335.1 uncultured bacterium
CTGACCGGATGCGGAAGAGAGAAACCGAAGACCGCGGATGAATGGGTCGACAAGGGGTTCTATGCTTTTGGAAAGAAGAACTATAACGAGGCGATTAAGTGTTATACCAAAGCGCTCAAACTCAATCCCAACGACCCGTATACTTATTATCTCCGGGGTATGATGTACGAAGGGAAAGGTAACCTGGACAAGGTCTTTTACTCCTTTGCCATCAGCGATTACGAACAGGCGATAAAGATTAAACCGAACTTTGCCCAGGCTTATTATAACCGGGGAGTGGTATATTATTACCAGAAAAACTACGCCAAAGCCTGGGAAAATGTCCGCAAGGCGCAGGCCTTAGGGTACGAACCCGTACCATCGTTCCTTAACTACCTGCGCAAGGCTTCCGGACAGAGTAAATAATCCAGCCAGTATTTACGCGGGTTTGATAAATCAAACCCCTACTTTCTGGCGATTGGCTCATAGATTTTTACCGGTTCTTCCCTACCCTTAACGATGGCGGTATCGACCTCCCGGCATAAAACATATTCTTTCACCATGTTATAGGTGGACTCACTAATCAGAATACTGTTTTGGTAGGTCCGGGTCAGCTCTTCTAATCGCTGGGCAACATTAACGTTGTCTCCCATCACCGTGTAATTGAACCGCATCCGGGAACCCATGTTCCCGACCAGAACTTCCCCGGTGTTAATACCGATGCCGATTTCAAAAACGGTCTTACCCTCTGCCCGCCACTTTTCCTGCAATACCTTGGATACCCGTACCATTTCCAGGGCGGCAAGAACCGCCCTCAACGGGTGGTCTTCCTGGGGCAGAGGCGCCCCAAAGAAAGCCATCACCGCATCTCCGATATACTTATCCAGTGTTCCCTCGTACTTAAAGATAGACTCGGTTATCGGCGTAAAATAATTGTTTATCAGTTCTACCAGTTCTTCCGGTGCCAGCCTTTCTGAAATTGTGGAAAAGCCCTTGATATCAGAAAAGAGGACCGAAACCACCCTTTTCTCTCCTCCAAGCCGTAACCTCTCCGGATTTTTTACCAATTCGTCAACCACCTGGGAAGGGACATAGGCTTGAAATGCGCTCTTAATCTGCCGGGTTTTCTTTTCGGTAATTATGGTCCGGTAAAGCATTTCACCGGTATAGGTAAAAAGGATACAGACAAGTGGATAAACAAGATTAATCCACACCTGCAATTTTTGGAAGAAGAAAAAACCAGTCCAGGCGTATCCCAAAAATAAGGCTGCGGTTAGACCTGCGCCATGTTTCGCCCGGGGAAGTTTAGGAATGGCAAAGGTTAATATCAAACCTAAAATGACGACCGCGAGCATATTAAAAAGGTCGGTCTGCCCGGAATAACGGATAAACCGTTTGTTCAAAATGGTGTCAATGGTCTGGGCATGAATCTTAATCCCCGGAACCGCAATCCGGACCGGAGTGGTCCAGCTGTCCCTGATTAGTCCCGGGTCGGTTATCCCGATTAAAACAATCTTGTCCCTAAAGTCCCGGGGGTCAACCGCTCCGTTAAGAATGTCTACAAAGGAATAGGTCGGAAAAGAATTCGGATTAATTTTGTAATCGATGAGTAATTGACCGGACGTGTCAACCGGTATCTTTATTTTATCTATCTGAAGAGCTCTTATTCCGTAATCAGAAACTGTCAGTGTTAAATCGGATATTCCGGAATAACTTTTTATTATCTGCAGGGGAAAAGAAAGATACCAGTCACTGCCTTCTTTCATCACCAGGGCCGCTTTCCGCATCACCCCATCGTCATCCTGGAAGATGTTTAAAAAGCCGCATCTCTGACAAACCCCGCCTAATTCCGGAATACTGGTTTCCGCACCAAAACCCTGGCGGCAAAGGAACTTCTCTTCCTTTGCAACCCGGGAAGTTACCACTGGTACCAGAGACTTAGCGATCAGGGTTTTAGAGTAGGGGTCGGATTCATCCGACCCGCGGGCTTGATGAATCAAGCCCCTACTTTTTGAACCGGATTCTTTCGCCGCCTCCTTACCCTCGGTAAAAAAATAGTAACCCATCACAACGTTTTGAGCTTTTCTCAAAGACAGGGCCAAATAACGGTCATTATCAAGTTCGGCTTCCAGTTCCTGAACCAGTCCTTTAGGGACTACCCCGCGTAATTTGCTTTCCCAAGGAATCTTCTGCACCGGATTAGGCTCTTTTTCGGCAAAGATAATGTCCATTCCGATGACCTTTGCGCCCCAGTTGCTTAGATTATCAACGGCACGGGCGATGGTCTTCCTTTCCCAGGGCCATCTCCCGATGCCATCCTCAGACTTGTTATCAATGGCAACGATGACAATCTTATCCGACGGAACAGACTTCTGGAAGGACTTGAACCGGAGGTCAAGGGTCTTCAACTCTAACTGGTCAATAAACGAAAACGGCAGGAGATAAAGAAGGAGGATTAGTAAAATAGTACCTGCGCCGAGGGTATAGGAATTTAAAAAGGGTTTTTTCAC
>CAZVUE010000190.1:0-2483 GCA_964630335.1 uncultured bacterium
TGGAGTTTAAATGTCGTTGAATCAACAATGAAAACGTGTGTCGTCATACCTTTTTGAACAACAAAATGTATTCGTGCTTGAAAATGTAGAAACCGCCGACCAGGGCACGATAACGCCACAGTTCTTTCTGGTTGCGTTTTCCTCTTGTTTCTTCAAAATTTTTAACGATAATGCTTTTAAGAACAAAATCTCTTTTTAAAACCTCATTCATAACCTGAAAACCAAGAGGAATCCAGGTTCCCCGATGATACTTATCTCCAATTACGATGCCAAGACATCTGCCTTTTTCCAGGCAGGGAATTGTTTTATCTAAAACTTCGCCGAACATATTTATGAATGCTTCTGTATTTGGTGCATTAGACAGGTCGTCCTTGTTTTGGCTGAACTTAATGATGTCGTGATAAGGCGGGTGCATAATAATCAGTTGGACTTGTTTTATTCCGTGCTTATCCAACGTTTCACTCAAATCTATTTTCCTGCTGTCGCCGGCGATTATTTCCGTGGTGACTTTATAATCGTTATGCTCCTTTTCAATTAATTCTTTTGCTTTTACGCAAACCTCGGAATTTAGTTCAATGCCAACGCCATTTCTTCCCAGGCGCCGGCATTCAATCAGGGTTGTTCCGCTCCCCAGGAAGGGGTCAAGAACCCAATCGTCCTTTTTGGTGTACCGCAACATCAGTTGGTGAGGTATCTGGGGAATAAAATTTCCCCAATACCAACCAAGATGCGCGCCGGCGTTATCCCTTTTATCCAGAACCCATAGACTATCGGTAATGATTTCCGGGTATTCTTTCCAACGGTTCAGATTTATATCGTTAATCTTACCTGTTTTTACTTCACTCACGCCCTTCTTTAGTCGTTCCAGATAGTATTTTGCTCTTTCTATTGTCTGGACTTCCTCAATTTGCTTTAATTCTTCAACGAAGGCGTTCCTTTTCAAAACGATGGTATCACCGTTTTGTTCAATATTTAACAAGCCTTCTCGGTCACTTTTAGGAAAATTGACTACGGATTTGATAAAGGAAACCCCCCTTTTTAATTGAAGCAGGTCATTTAATTTTTCCGCCTCCTCAACTTTCTCCAAAAGTTTCGATTTATTAAGAATAATATTTTTTCTCCAGTCGTATGATTCTTTTTCCAGGTCCACGAACAAGTTTAAAACCGGGCCGTTTGATTTCATGGTTTTAGCATTGTTTACTCAACTTATTATATTTTTCAATTATTGCGTTATAGATTGGTTCTTCCGGTTTAATCTTGCAGACTTCCTGAAGAACGTAGCCGGGACCGTTCTCGGAAATCATTTTTGCCAGGATGGCCGCCTCTTCATCCTCTTTATAATTATAACACAGTGCCGAGGCTATCGTAAAGATTAAGTTTTCCGGTTCCACTCCGTAATCCCTGCACAGCCGGAGCGCGCCGACCAGCCGGTCTGAGGGACCTAACTTCCGCAGGGGTTCCCGGCCTACCCGCCAGACCGTATCTCCTAAAGCCTTATTGGCAAAACGGTGCCGGAGGTCAGCGATGTGGTCAGGCAGTTCCGGCTGGAGGAAAGGGTGTTTTTTAACCAGGGCACTACCGGTTTCATTCAGGCAGCCGGTAAGCCGATGGCTAATTTCAGAATCAGCAACCGCTTCCCGGATGTATTGGTACCCTTTTAAGTACCCTAAGTACGCACAGACCGCATGACCCAAATTATGGATATACAACTTCTGTTCTTCATAAGCGGAGATGTTCTCCACCGGGTGAAAACCGGATATTTCAGGGAGTTCGCCTTTAAAGCCGGTCCTGGCAACCGGCAGGATTTTGTAGGGTTCCACCAGGACCAGAAGAGGTTCTTTCTCCTTCAACTCTATTGGTACCGGCGGCACCATCCGGCTGACCACGGTCTCCACCAAACCCACCTTTTCGTCAAAATAGGGATGAAATTCCGGAGACAAACTCTTTTTAATCTCGGTCCGGAATACCTTTCCCGCAGAAAGGAGGTTTTCGCAGATGATAATATTTAAGGGTGCTTCGGTCTTTGACCTGAATCTTTTTTCAATACCGCATGCGATAAGGGGATAGATACGGGGAAGGTTATTGACGCCAACCGCAGTAGCCGAGATGTCCGCATCTTTTAAGGTTCTGGCTGCCGCTTCTTTATCTTCAGCCGGAACCGCCTGGACCCGGCTGATTTCAAACTTTTCGGTTCCTTTTTCGGAAACGACCCAGAGCGGATAGGCTTTCTTTTGGTTAAGATTGGTGACGACCGCTGGCATTGCCTCAATAAAAGTTATCTCATAACCGGCTTCAAAAAAGATCTGCCCCAGGAACCCCCGGCCAATATTACCCGCCCCAAAAACCACCGCCTTTTTCATCTTCCGGCCCGGATTATTGTATAATAATAACCTAAACTTAAGCAAACCATTACAGAACGTCTTATTTATTATGTCATTCCCGCATGCCTTTAGCGGGAATCCAGTGATTACGCGAATGGATTC
>CAZVUE010000191.1:0-2466 GCA_964630335.1 uncultured bacterium
TACGCCAGCTTCTTCGCTCCTTGTCTCGCTCCAAAATCATCTCTGGCAAATAGTTAACTTTATTGTTTAGCAACCCCAATAGGAAAAAGATGGCACGGTTTCGAAAAAAGGATGAGGTTTCGGATGGGGTGAAGAACCAGTCCGGAGTCGAGGAAATTCGTCTTCACGAAGTTATGCCCACCATTCCCTTAAGGGATATCATAGTCTTTCCCGGAATGGTGGTACCCCTTCTGGTGGGCAGGCCAAAGACCGTCAACGCGATAGAGGAGGCACGGGTTACCGATAACTTGGCGGTCCTGGTTTTTCAGAAGAATTCCGAGATTGAGGAACCGGCTAAGGCAGACCTTTTTCCGGTAGGGGTGGTGGCGAAAATTCTTCAGGTGGTCCACCAGAATAACGGACAGGTAAAAGTTCTGGTAGAAGTGCTCTTCCGGGTACGGATAAATATGGTCTACGTAGAATCGCGCTACTTTGCCACCGGCGTAGAGGTTTTAGCCGTTTTCCGTCAGGCCGGTCCTGAAGAAGAGGCGAGCGTACGCCTGCTTACGGAGACGGTGGAGACTTATCTCCGGCTGAACCCCATTATCCCCCGGGAACTTCAGGGCAACCTCTTTTCCTTCAATGACCCGGAAAAGTTGACCGACATGGTGGCCGGATACCTGCCCTTAAAGAAAGAGGACAAGGCGAAGGTTCTGGAGATTGACGACCTTCCCAACCGGTTCCGGCTCCTTCTGCAGATCTTGAAAAAAGAGATTGAGGTCCTGGAGATTCAGCATAAGATTCATGGCGAGGTATTCAAAAAGATTGAGAAGAACCAGCGGGATTATATCCTCCAGGAACAGATTAAGACCATTCAGCAGGAGCTGGGTAAGGAAGCAGAAAGTTCGGAAGTCAAGTCAATTCAGGAAAAGATTGAAGCCGCGGGCATGCCGGAGCCGGTCAAGAAGAAGGCGATGGAGGAACTGGACCGGTTCTCCAAGATGATGAGCCTCTCTCCTGAAGCCACGGTCATCCGGAATTATCTGGACTGGATGGTTAACCTTCCCTGGCAAAAGGTAACCGAGGATAACTTAGATATCAGGCGCGCCGGGACCATTCTGGAGGAAGACCACTACGGTCTGGAAAAACCAAAAGAGCGTATCTTGGAGTACTTGGCGGTGCGGAAAAGAAACCCCAATCTGAAAGGTCCGATTCTCTGTTTTGTGGGTCCGCCCGGCAGCGGTAAAACCTCGTTGGGTAAATCCATTGCCCGGGCCTTGGGCCGGCAGTTTACCCGGATTTCGTTGGGTGGGATTCGCGACGAGGCAGAAATCCGGGGACACCGCCGGACCTACATCGGTTCTTTACCCGGTCGGATTATCCAGTCTCTTCGGAAGGTTAGCGTAAGGAACCCGGTCTTTCTCCTGGACGAGGTAGACAAGATTGGCATAGATTTTCGTGGTGACCCATCCTATGCGCTCTTAGAGGTTTTGGACCCGGAGCAGAACAATACTTTTAATGACCATTACTTAGAGGTAGACTTTGACCTTTCCCAGGTTTTATTTATTACGACCGCCAATAATGAGGCCACGATTCCTCCGCCCCTTTTGGACCGGATGGAAATTATTTCGTTGTCCGGTTATACCCTGACCGAAAAGATTGAAATAGCCAAAAAATTTTTAATTCCCCGCGAGATTACGGATAACGGTTTAAAACCGGAGGAACTATTCTTTACCGAAGAGTCACTTGCCGAGGTTATCAGAGCCTACACCCGGGAAGCAGGCGTCCGTAACCTCCAGCGCCGGATTGCCACCATCTGCCGGAAGGTAGTCAAAGAAAAGGAGTTGAACGGCCCGGGTAACGGAAGCCTGATAAGAGTTACCAAACGCCTGGCTCCTAAATACTTAGGCGTTCCCCAGTACCTGGACGAAAAATCGGACTTGGTCCCCAAGGTCGGTGTGGTTACCGGATTAGCCTGGACCGAATATGGCGGTGACGTTATCTTCACGGAGGTTGGGGTATTGAAGGGCAAGGGTAATCTGATTATTACCGGGCGTCTGGGCGAGGTAATGAAAGAATCCTGTCGTATCGCGTTAAGTTTAGTGCGTATGCACAGTGAAGAGTTGAAGATAGACCCTGATTCTTTCCGCAAGCAAGACCTGCACATCCATATTCCTTCAGGGGCAGTTCCCAAGGATGGTCCTTCGGCTGGAATTACTATCGCCACCGCCTTAGCCTCGTGCCTGTCAAAGAAGTCGGTTCCCGGCGACCTGGCGATGACCGGCGAGATAACTTTACGGGGCAAGATTATGCCTATCGGGGGCTTGCGGGCGAAGCTTCTGGCTGCTTCCCGGGCCGGAATCAAGAGGGTCATTATTCCCAAGGACAACCAGAAAGACCTTGCCGAAATCCCCAAGCGAGAACTGGCCGGTCTGGAGATTATTCCGGTGGAGACTATCTCAGAGGTTTTGAACCAAGCCTTCGCCA
>CAZVUE010000192.1:0-2456 GCA_964630335.1 uncultured bacterium
GTTAATATCTGTGGTTCTAAAACAATTGGTACCTTATTAGCCAAAAATAGTCAAATTCCGGTCAATCTCCGAAAGTTGTCACTAATCACCTAAAGTATACCACCCCACATTCACAATAAGGTAGCCACTTTTTTCTTGAAAGGCATCCTGAAATTCTTGTGCACACCCCCTTGTTTTGGTTGAAAAAATTCTTTTAAGAAAAGATGAAAAAAATAGTCGCCGGGCCTGTTGAAACTGTGGGAAACTCGTTTTCTAAATTATACTCTACCCGGAAAGAGTTTTCCAAGTCCTGCTGGAAACCTGCCCTTGGTTTTCACCAGGACGGCAGTTTCACCAGGCCAAATCTTTACTGCCTTTAAATTTATTTCCGCCTTCTTAAACCAACTTTTTAAGTTTTCCCCTCCTTTCCGGTTACCGACGCGTCCGCCGCAGCCTTGGCGAAGGCGAAAGCCTTAGCGCAAGTAGGTTCCTTTTTGCCGACCGAGGCATATTTTGCGCTGTTTTTAGTTCGGTAACTTTTGCCGGTAATCTCAATCCGGTGGCTGTTGTAGGCCAACCGGTCCAAGACCGCGCTGGCGATCAGCGGGTCGCCTAAAGCATCCGGCCACTCGCTGTAGGCGCGGTTGCTGGTAAGAATGGTGGACCCTTTTTCGTGCCGCTCATTGATTACGTCGTACAGATCTGCCGGTTCCTGGTCTTTCAGCGGCTTGAGACAAAACTCATCCAGGATAAGCAGGGCCGGCTTGGTGAACTTGCGCAGCCGGTTGGCATAGGTACCGTCAGCCCTTCCTCCGTTGATGTGGGAGAGCATCCGGGCGGTGGTGGCAAAGAGGGTGTCAATCTCCCGGCGGCAGGCCTGATGGGCTAAGGCCATGGCCAGATGGGTCTTGCCCACTCCGGAGGCGCCGCAAAACCAGACGTTCTCATTTTTTTCCACAAACCGGCAGGTGGCCAGATCAAAGATCTGTTTCTGGTTGATGGTGGGATTGAAGGAGAAGTCAAAGTTCTCCAGGCTTTTGTTGGGGTCAAAAGCGGCCCGTCTGAGCATCTCTTTCAGTTTCCCGGCTTTCCGCCTTTCAATCTCGTCTTCCATCAAAAGGGTAAGGAAGTCAAGGTAAGAAACCTTTCGGCTGACTGCCTCCTGGTTGCGCACCTCTAAGGTTTCTAACATCCCGCCTAATTTCAGGTTCTTAAGCATCGGTTCTAATTGGCTCTGGATATTCATTTTTACGATTCTCCTTGTGGTGAGGTTATTATCTCTTTTTCGGTAACAACCAGTTCTTCTTTCCGCGGAACAGAATCCGGGAAGAAGTCTGACCAGGGACGGGCAAAGACAGATGATCTCTTCTTTTCTCCTCCGGGAAAAGGCAGGCGGCCGCCGACCGGTATCCCCTCTTTATCCAGGTCGTTGACCAGGATGCGTTTGATGGTCCGGTAGGAGAGTTCGTCAAAGACCAAAGCCCGGTGGCAGGCGGCCTCCAATCTCTTCGGTCCGTATTTCCGGGTCATCCTTAAGATCCCCTGGACGGCCCGCAGCCGGTTTAAAGGTCTCTCTCCCAGAAGTTGGGTAATCAATTCTTCGGTCTTCGGTCCAATCTTTCGGGCTTGCTCCCGGCAGAACACGGGGGTGTACAGATAATAACTGGCTTTATCCGGCGGCAGATGGCTGAGTATTGTCTTCCACTGGCCCCGTCTGGTCGCCCGCTGGTGGGTTGCTACCAGCTGATGGCCGTGGAATATCCGGACTTCCTTGCCGGCGGCAGCCACCCACAGGTTTTGGCCAATTAATCGGAATGGCGCCGAGTAGTAGGAGGCTTCAAAAGTAATGTGGCAGTCCGGATGAAGCTTGGCTTCTTTCCAGGCGGTTATTTCGTAAGGATGGACCGGCAGCGGTAGCAGAGCCGGGCGCTCTGATTTGTCAAAGACCTCAAGCGGTACCTGCCTGGTGGTGCCGTGAATTCTTTTACCGGCCGTCTCCAGGCACCAGGTTAAAACTTTTTCGTTGGCCTCCTGGATGTTTCGGAAGGAACGACCGGCCAGGAAATTTCGCTTCAGATACTTTATCCCGCCGCATTCTACCTTCCCTTTGTGTCTGGGTGTGGCCGGTCGGCAGGGTGAGATGATAAACCCGTAATGCTCGGCGCAATGACGGTAACTCTTCTGCACAAGCGGGTCGTAAAAAGCCGCCTTGGTAATACCGGCTTTCAAGTTATCGATTACAATCTCTTTGGGCACCCCGCCGAAGAATTCAAAGGCCTGCCGATGTAAGTCCAGCCAGGTTTCCACTTTCTGGTCAAAGACAAACTGGTCAAACTGGTGCCGACTGTAGGATAGGACCATGGAAAAACCCCAACTCTTGCGCAGCTTCTTTGTCAGCGGGTCAAACATCAGCCCCGCATATCCGAAATCTGCCTGCGCTTGACTACCCGGAGCCACCTCTATCCGGATAAAGGCTT
>CAZVUE010000193.1:0-2455 GCA_964630335.1 uncultured bacterium
AGGTAGAAAACTCTTCGTTCCATTTCCAATAACCAAACGCAATCAGTTTTGCATTTAGTAATACTATATGCTATACTATTTGCATATGGTAAAAAGGTGTAATTGGATTAGTCAGATAGAAAGAGGATGGGAACGACGCTCCCTTATCTGGCTTTCTGGAGTAAGACGGGTTGGCAAGACCTTTCTTTGTAAGAGTTTGGACAATGTTGAATATTTTGACTGTGAATTGCCAGGGGTCCGGCACCGAATGGAAGATCCGGAATCCTTTCTCCGTTCCCTTAAAGGAAAGGTGATATTTGATGAAATCCACCGGCTTTTTAACCCGGCAGAACTTTTAAAGATAGCGGTTGACCACCTTCCTAATCTTAAGATTGTTGCCACCGGTTCTGCCACCCTTCAAACTTCCGCAAAATTTCGGGATGCCCTGACCGGCAGAAAAGAAGAGATACACTTAACTCCGATGATAAGCGAAGACCTTGAAGATTTTGGTAACACTAACCTGAGACATCGGTTTTTACACGGGGGTTTACCTCCGTTCTTTTTAAGTCAGAGTGTTCCGGAAAGGGATTTCCAGGAATGGATGGATTTTTACTGGGCAAAGGATATTCAGGAGTTGTTCCGGCTGGAACGGCGCCATTCATTTCAGAAATTATTAGAGTTACTTTTTGTCAACAGCGGGGGCCTTTTTGAAGCCACAAGATATGCCCGACCCTGCGAGATAAGCCGGGCCACGGTCTCTAACTATCTGTCGGTACTGGAACATACCTCAGCGGTTTATATCGTCAGGCCCTTTTCTACCCACCGGCCTACGGAAATTATTTCCGCCCCAAAAGTCTACGCATTTGATACCGGTTTTGTGTGTTACTACCGCGGGTGGCAGAGTTTACAGCCGGAAAATTTGGGGATTTTATGGGAGCACTATCTGCTCAACGAAATTATCGCCCGAACCCAGAACAGAAATATCTTTTACTGGCGGGACAAGCAGGGTCACGAGATTGACTTTGTTCTGGTCCCTCACCGAGGACAACCGCCAATAACGATTGAATGCAAATGGTCCTCCGGGAATTACAAAGAAAAGAACCTGAGGGTCTTCAGAAAAAAGTATCCGGAAGGTGAAAACTGGGTTGTCTGCCAGGACCTTCAGGAATCATACCCCAGAAAGGTTAATGGCCTTCAGATTAATTTCTTAAATTTAGCCGGCCTGGTAACCCGCCTGGAAGAGACCTCGCGCAGGAGATAGGAGACACACCCCTAAATATGGGATTTCTTTCCAGACGGGATGAACCGGAAAAAGATAAGGAGGTTCTGATTCAGGAACTTCTGGCACATAAGGACCGTCTTTACCGGACCAGCCTCTTTCTGTCTAAAGGCAATATTGACCGGGCACAGGAAGTATTCCAGGAGACGATGTTAGCTGCCTGTCAGAGTTTAGGTCGTTACCGGGGCAGAGCCTCTTTTTACACCTACCTCTACCGGATATTACTCAATACCCACTACCGGTTCTTGCGCCAGGAGAGGCGGAGGAAGGATGTTCCCTTAGATACCGTGGAGAGATTTCTCGGCGCCAAGGGAAATAATCCCTTAGAGGAGATGGTGGCGACAGAACGCCGGGAATCGCTGTATCAAGCCATTATGTCGTTGCCACCTAAAAGCCAGGTTGTTGTCCTTCTTCGCCACTTGGAAGGGTTGTCTTACGAAGAGATAGCCAAACATCTTTCAATTCCTCTGGGTACGGTCAGAAGCCGGCTTTCTACGGCCCGGGGAATTCTGAGCCGGATTTTGAAGAAACCGAACTTTTAGACTATGTTGGGATACTAATAATATAAGAGGGTAAGATGAAGAGAAAGAGAAAATGTTTTTTCTGGCCGGTGGTAGACACTTTTCTGGAGAAAGGAACAAAGAAGAGCCTTGAGGAACTGGTCGGGAAACATATGGAGGACTGCCAGTCTTGCCGGCAGAGGTTTGACCAGGAAAGGCGGATTAGCCTGCTTTTGGCTGACCTCTTTGTTGAGTACCGAGAGGTAGAGGTCCCCGTAGTTAATTTAGAACCGCAGACAGTTAGGATAGAGAGGAGAGGGTTTGGCTGGTTGGATTTTCCAAAAAAGCCGGTTTGGGTGACCGCAGGACTTCTGGCAAGTTTTTTCCTCATCTATTTTTCTTTCTTCCGGTCCGGACAACCAAATAGACCGGCAGCAGTTTCAGAAAAACCGGGTTGCCTTGAGACAAAGTCGGAACAACCAGCGAGCCCTCACCCTTCCCTCTCCCCGACGCGGGAGAGGATTAAGGTGAGGGGAAAAGGAGACAAGATGTTTACTCAACAGGAGGAGACCGGTAGTGCCGGGGAAGGGGCGGCTTTTTGGGTCTGGTTTGACCGGGGAGTTTCCTTAGTCGGATTTCCGCAGGAAGTTCGGGCGTTGAGTCAGTCTCCCGGACCGGACTGGACGGATAAGTCAAG
>CAZVUE010000194.1:0-2443 GCA_964630335.1 uncultured bacterium
CTACGAAATTAACGTTAGTGCCTTCAGGTGCAAAACAAGTGTGAAAACGAATCTTGCGACCCAGTTCCTTCACCGGAAATTTACTTAAGCCCGTCACTTCTATGACCGTATGGGGAACGCCGGTGTTGACGGAGTTGGCAATAAATTGTACTCCGGCAACTTCAATAGAAAAGGAAAGACGCAGGTCTTTGGGGATACCTAAACTGACTTCAACCGTCGCTCTATTTCGAAAAGAACTTTTAAAAACTCTGCCCCGGCGCAATCCCGCTTTAGTCTCAATGGGAATAAACTCGTCGGTCGGGGTTAGCCCCTTGTATACCAGATAGAGTAGGAGGCACCTTAAGCCGTTTCCGCACATTTCTGCTTCCGAACCGTCCGGGTTGAAGATGCGCATGCCAAAGGCTCCGGATAAAGGAGGTCTCTCCAGAAGAAGCAAGCCGTCAGCACCCACTGACAATCGCCGTGGACATAGTTCCTGCGCTAATTTAGACGGCTCCGGGATAAGGTTCCCGCGGTTGTCCACAACGATAAAGTCGTTTCCTGACCCCACCGCCTTGGTAAACTCCATACCCATATTTTATCACATTTCCTTTCCGGCACGCTATCCGGGAGATTTGTATCTTCATAATCTGATTTGGTATACTATAAATGATGGTTATTTCTAATGAAAAGGAAGATTTTCGGAGCGCCCGGCAGATTCCGGCTTATCGACGAGCCCTGAGATTGGGTAAGATGGTGAATAAGTTCACTCTGAAGATTTATGAAGCAAAACAGGGTGGACCGGAGGTTGACCTTTTTCATCGTAGCGCCAGCGTAATTGCCGCCAAGATTGCCAGCGGACATTGCCTGGGGTACAGCGAAGAGTTTTTAGAGAAGAATATTCGTCTTTGCCGGGAGGCTTTACAAGCCTGTTCGGAATGTGAACGGCTTTTAAGAGAGGTTCTGGACCAGCGGTTTACAGCGTTGGATACCCTTTCTCTGCAGGAAACGACCCGGCAGGTTTTTGAAGAGATTACCGCCTGGGTCAAAGATTTGGAAAGCCGTCTCTTGTAAAATGCAAATATCAAAAATCAAATATCAAAATGACAATGCAAAATTAAAAATCTTTAAAAATTTTGAATTTTGGTTTGTGGTTTTGATTTCTGCACTTTGATTTTTGAATTTATTTTATATGTATAAACTGGTACGCGGTACCTATGACCTTTTGCCTTCCGAGGCAGAAAGGTTGCAAGGATTTCTCGGTCGCGCCATCGCCATATTGGAAAGAGCCGGGTTTCGTGAGATAGCGACGCCAATCCTGGAAGAGGCGATTCTCTTCAACCGCAGTGTCGGGGAGGAGAGCGAGATTGTTTCCAAGGAAATGTACCTCTTTTCTGACCGCAAGGGCAGGATGTTGGCGTTACGTCCGGAAGGCACAGCCCCTGTTGTCCGGGCTTATTTGGAACACAACTTCCATTATTCTAATCCGTCAGTACGGTTCTACTATTTTGGACCGATGTTCCGGTACGGCCGGCCACAGAGCGGTCGGTACCGGCAGTTCCTTCAGTTGGGAGTAGAATCTTTCGGTTCCGCCGAGCCCTATGTTGACGCCGAAATAATTTCCACCCTGACCGGAATCCTAACTTCGGCGGGAATCGGCTCTTTCATCGTCGAGATAAATTCCTTAGGGTGTCAGGACTGCCAGAAAAGTTTTGGGAAATCTCTGGCTGAATTTCTGAAAGAGCGGAAGGGAAGTCTTTGCCCGGATTGTCAGCAGCGCCTCCGGAAGAACCCTTTGCGGACATTCGACTGCAAGGCTCCATCCTGCCGGGAGATTTTAAAAGAAGCGCCGGCCATTGACAGTTTCCTCTGTTCCGGGTGTCGCCAGCACTTTGAAGAGGTTTTAAATTATAGCCAAATTTTTGGGGTGTCTTACCGGATAAACCCACGATTGGTGCGGGGGTTGGACTATTATACCCGAACGGTCTGGGAGGTTTTGTCCTTGAAAGACAGCCAGGCCCCTGCTGATAGCCAGGTTATTGCGGCTGGCGGTCGTTATGACAACTTAGTTGCTGATTTGGGTGGACCGCCAACACCCGCTTTGGGTTTTGCGATTGGAATAGAACGTCTATTATCTCTTACACCGGCAGTGGAACCCGGGAAATTAATGGTTCGCCTGATTTACCTGGACGGGCCTTCCTTAAAGAAAAGTTTAAGCCTCTTAGCCAGTCTGCGTAAGGAGTGCCCTTTTTCCATTACCATTTCTTCTGAAGGCAAGAGTCTGAAGGCTCAGTTGCGTTCTGCGGACCGGGACGGATGTCAATACGCTCTGATTATCGGACCGGAAGAGATGGAAAAGAAAAAGATGATTTTGCGGGATTTGACCTCCGGGACCCAGGAAATGATTGAAGAAAAAAAACTTATTGAAAGAATGCGCATTTTGGTACAGGGTAGGGGCTCAATT
>CAZVUE010000195.1:0-2417 GCA_964630335.1 uncultured bacterium
TTCATCCCCCGGAAATCCTTTCCGGTCACCGTGGCCGCCGCTTTTATCTCAATTCCCGCGGTTTTCAAACCTTTTTGCACAACCAGATCAACTTCATATTTGTGTTTGTCACGAAAATGATAAAAGTTAATGACATTTTCATCCCAGCTTGCCTGTCTTTTTAGTTCACCATAAACAAAGGTCTCCAACAACTGACCGAAGAGAGCCCTGTTTTTTAAATAAATCATCCGTATTCAAACCGACAAGCGCGCCCGCCCGCCCAGTATCACCTATATGTAACTTGGGGGACTTAACCAACCTTTTGATCTGATTGCTGTGCCATGGTTGCAGAAAATCGATGAGAAAGATTTTTTCCAGCAGATTTACATAATGACGGATCGTCGGCCTGCTGAGCTCAATTGGACCTGCCAGCTCGCTAAAGTTAGGCAAACGTGCGGTGTGACCCGCCACCAGCGCGAGCAGCTTCGGTATAACATCGAAGGTGCTCAGGTGGGCGAGGTCATAGATATCACGCTGCACCAGAGTCTCCACATAGCCGCGATACCAATTACGGCGTTGCTTCCATGTAGCCCGCTTTTGCGGCACAGGATAGCCACCTTTCAGGACACGCTCTATCAGCTCCCCACCGAGGCGGTCAAATCCTTGCATCTTGAACTTTCCAGAAAAAAGACCATCCAGAAATCGAGGCTTGCTGGATTCCATTTCGCACTGTGCCAGGGGAAAAAGGGGAACGATTTCCATGCGGCCCGCCAGGGAGTCGGATAGCTTCGGCGCGCAAAGAACATTTACCGACCCCGTGAGTATGAACCGGCCGGGGCGCCTGTCCCGGTCAATCGCCATCTTGAGGGCGGAAAAGATTTCCGGCGCTTTCTGCACTTCGTCCAGGATGACAATATTGTCGAAAGAGTAATACCGGTAACCCTTTTCTTGCCCCACGATCTGAGCAAGGGTGGTTTTACCGCATTGCCGGGGCCCATGGGTCAGCACGGCCGGGCTGCCTTTCAACGCCGCCAACAGTCTGGGAAGAACGTAGCGTGGAATAATTGCGTCTGTTTTCCTACCGTCCAATTGTAAAATTAAGTGTGGGCCAATTGAAAGTTATTTGGCGGCAAATTGAATGTTTTTAGGCGGCCCTTTTCACCATTGGTGAAAGTTTTTTGTGATCGCGATAAGCGAGATATAACTTCCGCATACTCCCGGTTCACCGCATACTCCCGGTTCACCGCGCGCAAGGCCTCATACTGGGCAGAGCGGACCCGCTTTTTGATATCGCCCAGAAGTTTGCCATAGCCGGGCATGGCCGTTTCGGTCGGGGTTGAGTCGGTCATTGCTCCTCCTTTGTCGCTTATTACAGAGTGGAGGAGTGGAAGATAACAATCGGAGGGTGGGAGTAGGGGTATCTTATCACGGGGCGCGAACGGAAGTTGACAGTAGTGGCGACAGGAGACAAGGTATGCTTTTCCCTTGACACTTCCGGCAATGTAAAGTTACTCATCATTCTTGACTAAATCCTACCCAGTCGGGTATATTCAAGTTGAGCGGTAAGACCGTTGCAGGTTTTCGGGGTGTTCCCTTCCATCGGTGGGCCACAGCCTCGGAGTCCAAGCCTGCAGGGCACGCTCTTTTTTTATGGGATGACACGCTCGTAAATTACTTTTTTGCGGTACACGTCAAACCACTCCGAATCAGCGCGCTCGTATTTTCGGAAAATCCCCCAGCAGAACAGATCGGCTACCTGAAGGCCACGCTCTGATTCCGAGGGCCGGTGAAAGATATCGATAGGGGAGCCTCGACCCAACCTTTCACATAAGTGTCTGACGACCAGGCTGTTGAACTTTCTTACCTCCCTCCGGGTCTTACTCCTGTCGATAATTAGTTGCACCCGGATATTTTTCTCTTCCAGAGGTATCTTCTCGAGGACGTGTCTTGTCGCCTCGTTATAGATCTTCTCCCGATCAAAAGAAACCTTTTCCAGGATCCTCTGCTTATCAATCGTCAGAGCGTATATCCCAAACTCTACATCCTCAACCAGGCTGTAAAAATATTTCTTGACTGATATCGATGTGCTTGATCCCTTCAGCTCTCTGAAATCGCGGCCCTTTTGGTGGTGGGGGCTTAGTTTACGTCGCAGGGTCCGTCTTGCTGCTTTAGTAAGGGTGCGATTTGCCGCAGCCCCACGAATTGAAATAATAGTAACGGTGAAGAACTTTGATGGCTGCTTGTCAGTGAAATCGAAGCCAAGGTCGCTACTTTCATCCATATACAGATGCCACATGAAAGATTCCCCAATCATTTTTTTCATTTGCACTGAATGGGGAACGCCAGCGGCCGCTTTTCAGCGAAACCTCTGGAATGGTGATTCGGAGTGGGTAATCACAGATAATATCGAGATGACCATGAATTAACCAGCCCTCTTG
>CAZVUE010000196.1:0-2382 GCA_964630335.1 uncultured bacterium
GGAAATATTCTGGGAAAGGTGCATCCTTTATCATGGACGCAGGTAACGCACAATCCTTTTTTCGACATAATTGTCACCCCCTTAACCCAAAATCCGTTCTATTTCCTCCCGGTCGCAATCCATAACGTAAGGAATTCCAGAAACATTAGCAGCTTCACGGGTCAGAGCAACAATATCCTCTCTGGAAATATACCTTAAGGCGAACCTTCTTTCACCCGCCATAAGTTGTCTCAAGCCCGTAGCCAGCCGGTCGTAGTAGGTGTACATTCCGATGGCACCCACCGGAATATCTTTGAACTCTTTTCCGTATTTTGCTTTTAGCGTCTCGGCGGAAATGAAAATCTGTTCTATCGTATCACCGTATTTCTTATATTCCTCGGGTACCTTACCCTTTTTCACCATGTTTCCGACGGTCTTTGCTGCCATCGCCGCCGCAAAGGTGGCTCTGCCCATACAGATAGCTTTAACATAGGGTGCAGCCAGAGCCAGTCCTTTAAAGACCTGGTCTTCCAGAGCAAACCCTCCTGCCATCCCTACCGGCGGTACGTATCCACCCTTTTGTTCAATCTTCTTTAACATCTGGTACAGGAAAGACTCCAGTTCCACGGTGGGAATTCCCCACTCGTTCATCATCCTCCAGGGACTCATTCCCGTACCACCGCCGGCTCCATCCACGGTAAGAAGGTCCATTCTGGCTTGGGAAGCACACTTAACCGCTCTGGCCAAATCCGCGGGCCGGTAAGCACCGGTCTTTAGGGTAACGTACTTAAATCCAAGTTTCCTTAACCGTTCCACCTCCTTACAAAACTCTTCCTCTTCAACCATACCCAGCCTTGAGTGACGTTCAAACTCCTTGATTGCTCCCTCCTGATAAGCCTTCTTCGTTACCGGGTCCTCCGGGTCAGGATAGACCAGATAACCCCGCCTTTTAAGTTCCTGCGCTCTTTCTAACGTGGGTAACTTCACCTCCCCACCTATATCTTTGGCGCCCTGGCCCCATTTGGGTTCAATCGCTTCCACGCCTAATTCCAGAACGTATTCCGGAACACCTAACCTTCCGTCTTCCACGTTGTACTGGACCACAATCGTTCCGTGCCCGCTGTGCCATCTTTTATAACTTTTAACCCGGCGTTCCATTTCCGGAGATTTTATTACCCGTCCATTCTTAATCTCGGCATTGTGGTCCATACCGCAGACGTTCTCACCCACTACCACTATCGTCCCGCAGAGGGATGCGCCGACTGCATTTTCCTCCCAGTTTATTCTTGCCACGTCGGTCGAACCTAAAGCGCCGGTAAAGAAGGGGACATCCAATTTAATTTTGTTCTTTCCGCCAATCTCAGTGGAAATATCCACCGCGGGGAAAATTGCCCGGTCAGGGTCTGCTTCTATTCCTACTGCACCCACACAGGTACCCTGAATATTGAAGTGAGAAAAGTCTAACGGGTAATCTTTTTCCGCACCGGCGACAATCCTGCCGAAAGGTTGCGGGTAAATCAGTTCCCTTCCCCTGATACCCGATTTGGCAACTTCACAAAAACCGATACATCCATCCAAACAAGTAATGCAAAGTCCGGAAATCGGTGACGGAGTCACTCGGTTTCTGGTATTCGTAGCCGGACTGGCATTCGGCTTACTGTACGACATTTTTCCTCCTTTTTTTTCACATAATATCCGCTGCCAAAATAATGGCTTCCGCCACCTCGCGCATGGTTTTACGTCTGTCCATACTATACTTTCTAAGCTGGAAATATGCCTCCTCTTCTGTCAACCCCTCCTTTCTCATCAAAACTCCTTTTGCCCGTTCAATTATTTTCCTTGCCTCCAATTCCTCCTTAATCACTCTGCTCTTCACCATCAGTTCTGTATTTTCAATCGCCACCGCAGCCTGGTTTGCGATAGTGGTTAAAACATTAATCTCGGTTTCCGTAAAATCATACGGTTTGGAAGTGTAACAGTTAATAACTCCGATTACTTTGTTTTTAACCGCCAAAGGTACGCAAAGAAGGGAACGTAACCCCTCCTTTTTCGCAATATCCTGGTATTTATACTCTTCTTCTTTGGTTACATCTTTAACCACCATAGGCTTATTCTCTTTTGCCACTTTTCCGGCAATACCCTCCCCAACTTTCAGGGGCGGTTTCTTGTTATAATCCTCACTCACACTCTGGGTAGCCCTGATTATCAGTCCGTTTTTCTTTTCGTCAATAAGCATCAGGGAACAGATGTTTGACTCCATCAATTCTGCGATTACCACCACAACCAGACGCAGGATGTCTTCCAGATACAAGTCTGACGCTATGGCTTTACTTATCTTTGAGAGTGCCTTGATTCGTTCTTCATAAGGCGTATCTTCCATAGTGACCTCACTAAGGGGTTGTC
>CAZVUE010000197.1:0-2327 GCA_964630335.1 uncultured bacterium
TCCTGGGCTTCAGTTACCAGATTTTCTAATTCCCCTTCGGGAATGCCAAAATCACGCATCCGTTTGTGGAAGCCTAACCGTCTTTCAAAAGAAAGGAGGAAGTCAGGGACTTCTTTTGCCTTACCTATCCCTAAAGCCAGGGCTAACAAGGAGAGTTTTTCGGTTGCGGAATCAAGGAGTTCTTTTATTACGTAAGGCAGAAGAATACCGTTGGCAACTCCGTGGCTTACCTGATAACGGCCACCCAACGGATAAGAGAGGGAATGTCCTGCAATAACACCCGCGTTTGCCAAAGTAATTCCGGCGATGAGGCTTCCCATCAGGGTTTTGGTGCGTGCCTCTAAATTTTTACCTTCGTCTACTGCGATGGGAAGTGCCTCTACCAGAAGGCGGACCGCCTCCAAAGAAAGGGGTTCGGTAAAAGGGGAACTGTTTTTTGAAAGGAATGATTCAATGGCGTGGGCCAAGGCATCAAGACCGGTGGCTGCCGTCACCTCTGGGGGTAAATCCAGGATTAATTTCGGGTCAAGCAAGGCTACTTCCGGAATGAGGTAAGGGCTGTTGATTCCGCCTTTCTTACCCTGTCCAATCAGTACCGCCGTGGGCGTGAGTTCACTTCCGGTACCGGCCGTGGTTGGCACCATAATCTTTGGCAAAGCCGGATTCCGCAGAAGGTTTTGACCCCGGTAGTTCTGAGAACTTCCCGGATTGGTGACCAGCCCCGCAACCGCTTTTGCGGTATCCATAGCACTCCCGCCGCCGATGCCGATTATCAGTGCAGGGTTCTCTTTTCGCGCTAAGTCAGCTGATTTGTCAACCGCTTCTACGGTAGGTTCACCGGCAGGAATTGCGTAAGGGAAGGTTCGGTATTCGGAAAAGAGATTTTCTATCTGGCTCAATATTTTTTGCCGTACCGCCGGGTCCATTACCAAAAAAATCTTTTTGTTACTCCGGGTAAAGGACTTTACTTCTTCTGGTAGAAGGTTGAATTTCCCTGGTCCAAAGATAATTTTAGACGGCAACCTCAGAACAAAATCCATTTGTTGAGTAGACATTTTGTCCCTTTCCCCTCACCTTAATCCTCCCCTTTCCAATCCTATGGAAAGGGAACCCGTCCTCAAGGGACGAGGACTCCAACCCTTGGTTGGAGGAGGGAAGGGTGGGGGTTCATTGGTAAAACTCCTTAATTTTGGTTATCACATAACCCTGTTCTTCCCCGGTCAGCAGAGGGTCTATCGGCAGGGAGATGACCTCTTTAGATACCGTCTCCGTTTCGGTCAGAGTATTGCTGACCCGGCTGGTCCTGCGGAAGAGTTCCTGCTGGTGTAAGGGATAGGGATAATAGATGGCGGTACCGATACCGTTATCCTGGAGAAACTTTTGCATCTGGTCCCTCTTTTTTGTCCTTATCGTGAACTGGTTGAAGGTATGGTAATAACCGGAGGGTTCGGCAGGTAAAAGAAGGTCACCAATGCCAGATAGGTCTTTTTGATAGGTAAGAGCAATGCGGTGCCGGTTTTCGTTCCAGGTATCAACATACTTTAACTTGGCTAAAAGAATCGCAGCCTGAAGCGTATCCAAGCGGCTGTTATGGCCTAACATAGTGGCATTGTACTTATCTTTGCCCCCGTGTTCGCTTAAGATTCGAACCGTTTCCGCCAATTGCCGCTCTGAGGTGGTAACCATTCCACCGTCACCGAACCCGCCCAAGTTTTTGGAAGGGAAGAAACTGAACGCGGCGGCTTTGCCGAACCCGCCTACTTTTTTCCCCTGGTAGGCAGAACCAAATGCCTGGGCGCAATCTTCCAGGACCCATAAACCATTTTCTTGCGCAATTTTCAAAATAGGTGACATATCAGCGGGCAAGCCAAAGAGGTGGACCGGTAAAATACCCTTGGTATTTCTGGTTAAGGCGGGCCTAATCTTATCCGGATTAAGATTGAAGGTGTCTGGGTCTATGTCTACAAAGACCGGGACCGCACCGGTATGTAAAATAGTCTCTGCGGAGGCGACAAAGGTAAAGGCGGTGGTAATGACTTCATCACCTGGTTTCAGGTCAAGTGCCTCTAAACTCAGAAGGAGCGCGTCGGTTCCGGAAGCGAGGCCGATAGCGAATTCTGAGCCGGTATACTTAGCGACTTCGTCTTCCAGAATCTTTACCTGGGGCCCGCGGATAAAACGCTGGCTCTCCAGAATTTCTGCCAGTCCGGCATCTATCTCCTCCTTGGCGGCCAGGTAATGTCGTTTCAGGTTAAGAATCGGTACCTGCATCTGGATTTTATAATAGCACGGAGTAACTTTTTCTGGCAATCGAACCACCCGAAAAG
>CAZVUE010000198.1:0-2312 GCA_964630335.1 uncultured bacterium
CCACCACATAAACATTATCCAGTTTTTCTTTAAAAGATTTCGGCAGTTCATCAATAGCCTCGGATACCAGTCCTCTGAATCTCCGGTTTTCCATGCTTTATAAGAACCCGTCACCCTTGCATTCCTCTTGTATTATACCACCCTCCTGTCGCAATTAATTTTGATTAGTATCTTACAATATGGTATCCTTTAATATAATTGAAATCGGGGAGGGATAAAAAATGAACAGACGAATGCCCTTTTTTTTAACTCATGCTCAGAAATTAGGGGAAAAATATGCCGGGAAATATATCGGGGTGGTAGACAATAAAGTAATTGCGGTTGGTAATAACCGTCTGGAAGTTTATAAAACTTCCATAAAGAACATCCCTAAAAATAAAGGAATAGGCATATTTTATCTTCCACGAAAAGAAGAAGTGTTAACCGCATTATGAAAATCCCTTATTTAGAAGTAAGCCGTGGGATTTTTGCTCCTATCATTACACTTGAATTTTGGATAGGTGAAAGATGGATGGCGTGTGAAGCCTATGTAGATTCTGGAGCAACTTATAGTATCTTTCATGCAGATGTTGCTGCCCTTTTGGGAATAATCTATCAGAAGGGCCGGAAGATATTTGTTAAAGTAGGCGATGGCGGGCTTATCCCTGTATATTTACATAGATTGTTGGTCAGATTTGCAAACGTTGAATTTAATGCCGTGATTGGATTTTCGGAAAGTTTAGGAGTAGGGTTTAATCTGTTGGGAAGAGTTGATTTTTTCGAAAGATTTAGAGTTTGTTTTAATGACAAAGAAAAAGTTATTGAAACAACACTATTGTAGGACTCTGCCAGGATTTTTCTGTAAAATTAGATAGAGCCTCTGTAGGAAAAGCAGAAATTTGTTAGCCGGGAGAGGTGGATTCGAACCACCATACTCATACTAATTTACAGTCAATACGGGTTCCCTTTCCATAGGATTGGAAAGGGCAGGGCATTAAATACGTTGGATAGGGTTTCCGAATTAGATTAGACAATAAACGTAGCGTAGTGTCACAGAAATACCCTTACGAGAGGTTGACCTTAGAACGCAGGAAGAAGTATAATCTGGAAGGAAGAAATATTAACCAAAACAATGGCCCGGACCAATACCAAACTGCAAACTTGAAATCAGGCGATTGTTTCCACTAAATCATCTGAAGATATACACCGATGCGTCAACCCCCAAAAATAGTAATTGTCGGTATTGGCAATCTCCTGCGCGGTGACGACGGAGTGGGATTAGTGGTAACTACCAGACTGAAAGAACACCTGCGAAACAAACCCGATGTAAAAATATACTCGGTGGGAGAATCACCGGAAAACTACCTGGATAAGATTACTGCAGACCAACCGGATATAATCTATCTCATTGATGCGGGTGGGTTTGGAGGAAAACCGGGCGAATTCAGACTTTTTTCCAACCCCCAGCCTAAAACCCAGGGGTTTTCCACCCACTCCACCTCCCTCTCCCTGGTAATAAATTTCTTGACCCTTCAGACCGCTGCCCAGGTCTATTTATTAGCCATCCAACCAGAAAAAATCGG
The DNA here is from genome assembly GCA_964630335.1 of uncultured bacterium. Lineage (GTDB taxonomy): Bacteria > Ratteibacteria > UBA8468 > MWAK01 > MWAK01 > CAZVUE01. The sequence goes on from CAZVUE010000198.1 coordinate 1,563, forward strand.
AATGGGCGAAACTCTTTCTCCTGCGGTTACAAAAGGGATGGAGGAAGCAACCCAATTTTTAGAAGCGGCTTGTCAGAAGTGAGAATGATTTAAATCTAAATTATCCATGCAATTTTTATCTCATCTTCTAATACCTTGAATTCTTTATCACCGGTTATCAACTCTCCTTTGTAAAGTTTCGTTAAAGCAGCAGCAAAACAGTCAGCGTAGGAAATTTTCTTGGTGGCTTTGAAACGGCCGGCTTCCCGGGCGAGTTCCAAATTCACATCAATTATTTCTATGGGGAGGGTTCTGATTATCTTCTCAATTTCGTGTGCTTTATCTTGTCCGCATTCGCGCAAAACAATGTAGTAAACCTCACCAAAGTTCACCGTGGTCATCAATAAATAATTATCTTTTTCTACGGCGGTAACAAAAAAAGATTCAACTTTGTCAAAACCGGCCTCTTTTTCAAGAAATACCATAAGACCGTGCGCATCAAGAATTCTTTTCATCTTCTTAAGGGGTTGCCGAACAATAAAGTTGACTATTTGGAGTCCCATGTTTGAGGTCAGTGCAAGGCGCGACAAAGGTTCTGTACCCACTGTGGCACATAACCAAGGAGCAACGCCGCAATGACCCAAAGATGGGACTCCCCGAAGGGCCAGGTCGCTTTTGGGCTACGACTTCGTCGCTCATTGCTTCCGTACCACAGAGGGTACGCCAGCTTCTTCGCTCCTTGTCTCGCTCCAAAATCCCCTTTGGCAAATA
>CAZVUE010000199.1:0-2285 GCA_964630335.1 uncultured bacterium
TGGGACAACACTTTCTTATCCGGCAGGAGGTTGCCGAATCTATCACTGCTCTGGCGGAGATTAAGCCTTCCGAAGTGGTGGTAGAAATAGGTGCAGGAACCGGCATCTTAACCCGGGCGCTGGCAAAGAGAGCAAAAAAAGTCATCACCTTTGAGGTTGATTCTGATTTAATTCCTACCCTGAGAGAAAATCTGCTTCCCTACTCTAATGTGGAAATTGTTCCGGAAGATTTTTTAAAGAAAGGTCATAATGTCCTGAATTCTTTGGAAGAATTCAAAGTGGTCTCCAACCTGCCCTACTACATAACCACACCGATTATCTTCTTCCTTTTAGGATTTTTACCCCGGCTGAAGTTAGCGGTCCTGACGGTCCAGAAAGAAGTGGCGGAGCGATTGGCAGCAAAACCGGGAAACAAGACTTATGGTGCTTTAACCATTTCGGCGGGAATCTTTGCGGAAGTAAAGAAGGTGAAGGTAATTAAAAAAGGCGCTTTCCGGCCCGCACCCAGGGTTGATTCTGCGGTGGTGCGCCTTAAACCACACACCGCTCTTCCACTCCAGCCTCAAGAAATAAACCCTTTCCTTAACTTAGTTCACAGCCTCTTTACCCAGCGCCGCAAGACCATCCTCAACGGCATTACCCGAATATACAAAATACCAAAACCAAAAGCCAAAGCGCTTCTTGAAAATTGCGGGTTGGAACCAAACCGCAGGCCGGAAGATTTAAACCAAGAAGAATTTATCCGGTTAACAAAAGAGGTTATCGTTTGCGTAAAAAACCGGATATTCCCGCGTAACAGGCCGAAGAACCCAATTCTTCCTCAATCCGGAGCAACTGATTATACTTCGCTAACCTTTCGGAACGGGAAAGGGAACCGGTCTTAATCTGTCCGGCGCCGGTGGCTACCGCCAAATCAGCAATAAAGGTATCTTCGGTCTCGCCGCTGCGGTGGCTGATAACAAAGGTATAACCTGCCTTCCCGGCGGTTTCAATGGTCTTAAGCGTTTCGGTTACCGTCCCCACCTGATTCAATTTAATCAGAATTGAGTTGGCTATACCCTTGGCGATACCCTCTTTAAGCCGGGATTCCTGGGTAACAAAAATGTCATCACCCACTAATTGAACCTTGCTACCCAATGCCCTGGTCAATTCCTTCCACCCTTCCCAGTCCTCCTCTGCCAAGCCATCCTCAATGGAAACGATGGGATAGGAATCAACTAATTTCTGGTAATAGGCAATTATGTCGGTAGCAGAGACCTTTTTGCCTTCAAACTGGTACTTGCCGTCTTCAAAAAGGGAACTGGCTGCAGTATCCAGAGCTAAAAATATTTCCTTACCTGCTTTATAACCGGCTTTTTCAATTGCGGCCAAAATTAATTCAACACCTTCCCGGTTATTTTTGACGTTTGGCGCAAAACCGCCTTCGTCGCCGACACCGGTGAAATAGCCTTTCTCTTTCAGAACTTCTTTGAGAACCTGGAAAACCTCAGCCGCCATCCGGTAACCTTCGGAAAAAGAATCTGCACCGGCGGGTACAATCATAAACTCCTGAATATCCAAGTTGTTATCCGCATGCAGACCGCCATTGATGACGTTCATCAGGGGAACCGGCAGGAGCCTGGCTCCTATTCCCCCCAAATATTGGTAGAGAGGAAGATTATGGCTGACCGCGGCGGCCCGTGCCACCGCCATAGAAACTGACAGGATACTGTTGGCACCTAAATTGCCTTTGTTTTTGGTACCGTCAATCTCAATCATCAAACGGTCAATGCCTTCCTGGTCATCAGCATCTTTACCGATTACCTTCGGCGCAATTACCAGGTTTACGTTCTCCACCGCTTTGGCAACACCCTTGCCTCCAAATTTTTTGCCGCCGTCGCGCAGTTCCACCGCCTCGTACTTGCCGGTTGAGGCGCCGGAAGGAACCGCGGCCCTTGCCCAGGAACCGTCATCAAGAAATACTTCTGCTTCCACGGTCGGTCTGCCCCGGCTGTCCAGAATCATCCTCGCCTTCACTCCTTTAATCTTCGCCATCTTGCTCTCCTCCGTATTATGTAGGGCAAACCTTTAGGTTTGCTTGTACTTTGCAAGGCTAAAGCCTTGCCCTACGTTGTTGTCAAATAAGAGACCATCTTGTGGTAATATTCTACTGCTTTTTCTTCTTCCCAGCAGGTTCCCGTGAATATAATCCTTTTGTTTTTTACGTCTTTCGGTTTTTCTAAATCCTGCCAGGAACGCCGGATAATCTGTTCTTTTGTGTTACTGGCTCGTTCATTAAAATTCAT
>CAZVUE010000200.1:0-2276 GCA_964630335.1 uncultured bacterium
CCAGGTCATATTCATACTTTGTCTGCCAGCCATGGGAACTCCGTGCCTGGGTCAATTGGGATAAGGCATCGTACGGTAGTAGGTGGTTTCACACCAGGAGTTATCAACATGGTTAGCATGTTTTGATTATATTGTCCTGTCAATGAATTGTCAAAAAACTAACTGAAACTATTGTATAGTATTACCTTTGATTAAAACTGAAAAAATTCGAGTTTCTTATTATGACTGGAGATATATAAATACTCCCATCTCGAGTAAACGCTATCTTTTTCCCATCCGGAGACCACGCAGCAAAATCGTTGCTACAGGTTAGATAAAAATTATATTTAGAGACTATATTTACCACGCGAAGTTCGTTAATAACGATTTTATTATCTCGATGGTAAAATGTATAATAAGTAATCCAATTGCCATTTGGCGACCATGAAGGCATAGTAGTAACCTCATCGCTGTAAATTATTTCTCGGTTTTGTTTAGTTTTCAAATTAAAAATGAAGAGACGAGAAAAAAATGCTGGGTCGTTAGGAAACTCACTGTCTTGGGCTCCCTCACCACCTTTATAGACTCGAAAATACGCTATTTCATCACTTGAAGGAGACCAGCAACAAGAGAAAGCAGTAGTAGGCTTTATTCCAGAAGCTACTGTTATTTTACTCTCCTTTTTGGAAAGAAGGTCTAAAATTACCACATCTTCATTCTTAGACGGTCCATAACAAAGCAATATCTTTTTGTTGTCTGGTGATAAATAGAAATTTTGTAACCCTTCTTTCTCTAACCATACTTCCTTTTTTTTACCATCCATGGGAACACAAACAATCCTTGGCTTTTCTGAATATGCATCTTCTAGGTAAATCACTTTACCATCCAAAGTCCATTTCGGGTATCTATCGTCAGGACCTTGGCTTACTTCTTTAATTTTTTTTTCTTTAACATCGACCACACAGATTATACTGAAGATAGTTCCGTATTTATCTCTTTTTATCCTTATATTTTTCTCAAAAGCAATATGTTTCCCATCAGAAGACCATTTTGGTTCAGAAAACCATTCAGTTTCGCTGTGTCTTTTTAAAAAAATCTGATTTTCATCTTCTTCTAGATACATGTATTGTATTCCTTTTTTTCCTTGTCCCAAAAGATTGAAATTAGTCAGAAGTGAAAGGGTTGAAAAGAAAAAAAACACTAATCTACTTCTCTTCCAAATAGTCATCTTATTACCGTTAATGTTCCACCTTTGGTACACTCCAGCAAGCGCATAATTTTATTTCTACAAGTGTTATATTTGATAGCGATACAACCACGAGTTTTACCCCATCCATGAATGTAGAAGCCGGATCGTCCATATGTTTTTGTGCCTGGTTCTGGAGTTAATGGAGCCCAGTTTTCGTGAGGAATCCCTATTTTCCACTTACCTTCAGGAATTGGACCCTCATCTTTCCTCCATTGTTCATCTGGATTATTGTTACCGGATGTTGCATAACAGGTTATTCCATCACATTTCAATTCAAAACCTGTAATACTATAAGTACAGCCGGCTAAACCCAAGGGATCTATATTGTTTATAGGATTATTTCCTACATACGTATAAGGATGGAAATGAACAGGAATCCCCAAGGAGGTCCTCCCTCCCCCGCAGCCTCCACACCCCCCAACCCCAGGCTTTAGACGACACAGCGGGTCAACAGAGATAAACCTCCCGGCCCTAGAGTCATAATACCTTGCCCGGTAGTAGTACAGGCCACTGTCTGGCTCGTACTCCCTTCCGGTGTACGTGATGGTGTTTGTCTTAGCCGCCGGCAGAAACATTTCCCACCCTCGTTTAACAAAGGCAAGGTATGGCGGGGTAATTCCGTGCGGCACCAGAGTACCAAACGGTGTATAGTTATACCGCTGGATTACTCGGCCGCCTTCATCCGTTAAGGCCGTTACTGACCCCAACCCATCGTAGTGGTAGTAGAGCGTCTTCCATCCTTTCCTCTCCCCTAAGTACACTTTCTTGCTTATCCAATCGTCTATCCCCAAGCCGGTGGTGTACCGGGCCAATACCTTCTTATCCCAACCTAATTCCAACAGTATGTTGTCCCCATCGTAGAAGTAATAACTCTCACCCTGTGAGTCGGACTTGTAGATGCGCTTGCCCAAGGGACAGTAAGCAAAATTGTTCTTTCGGAACCTTTTCCCGAAAATCTCCGGGGTAGGATAACTAATTCCGGTCAGCCTGTTCTCCGGGTCGTAGTCAAATGAGGTCAGGTATTCCTTTAATTGCTTCTCGGGCGCGA
>CAZVUE010000201.1:0-2263 GCA_964630335.1 uncultured bacterium
GCATTAGGAGAACTTAGCATGGCACGAAAGTTTATTCTTTACTTCTGTCTTTCTTATGCTGCCTGGTTGTTGCTGTACTGGCCGGTTGGCATCGGTCGGACCGCCGGTTTACAGGCAATCCTGACCGGTATTGTCGTCGCGTTATTTGTTACCTTTATTTTTGGTGAGATTTTTGTTGTTCCGGAACCGGCCAAATTCTTTCAGATAAAACGCTATTTTTGGTTTCTCTATTATATTCCGATTTTTATCTATTACTGCATCGTAGCCAACCTGGACGTGGCTTACCGGGTCCTAAGTCCGGAGATGCCCATCAAACCTGGAATTGTAAAGGTCAAAACATCTTTGAAGAGCCGGGTCGGTCTTACCGCTCTGGCAAATTCAATTACCCTGACTCCGGGTACCATGACGGTTGACCTTTCCGAAGATGGTTATCTCTATATCCACTGGATTAATGTCCAGGCTCAGGACGTGGAGAAGGCAAGCCGGATTATTGTGAGCCATTTTGAAAAGATTTTGCGCCGAATTTTTGAATAATATGGACGCAATAAATAAATTGTCATTCCCGTATGTATTAAACGGGAATCTACTGGATTCCTGCTTACTAAACGCAGGAATGACAACATCATTAATGCGTTTGTATTAATTGTCTATGGAATTAATTACGGTCTATTTTGGAATTTTGGTCCTGGCTTCTTTCCTGTGTCTTTACCGGATTGGTCACGGACCTACGGTGGCGGACCGGGTGGTGGGCATGGATATTCTGGGTATCGTAGTGGTTGGTTTTTCTGCTTTAATCGCCCTGATGACCGGACAGGATTTCTACATTACCATTGGTCTGGCCTGGACCATGCTCAATTTCATCGGCACCCTCGCGTTGTCTAAATTTTTGGAAGGGAGAGGTTTTGATGAGTGATATTTTAAGTAATTTGGTAATCGGGATTGGAACACTCTTTGTCCTTTTTGGGACCATCGGTCTGGTCAGGTTGCCTGACCTTTATAATCGTCTGCAGGCCGCGACCAAATGTGCAACCCTGGGGATATGTTCCATTCTTTTAGGCATTATCATCAGCCAGGGTATTTCTGCACTCAGTATGAAATCATTGCTTTGCATCATCTTTTTGATGATAACGTCTCCTACCGCGGCGCACGCTCTTTCCCGTGCGGCTCATATGTCCGGGGTTAAACTCTGGGAGAAGAGTGTGTGTGATAAGTATGCCGACGAAAAAAGTAAAGAGAAAGGGCAGAAGAAATGAAATATCCAAAATTACGGGAAATAAAAGAGGCGCTTACTTCGCTCTTTTCCAAACCTTATACCAGTAAATTTCCCTACCAGCCCCATACTCCGGAAAAGCGTTTCCGGGGTAAGCCGGAATATTATAAGGAATATTGTGTCGGGTGCACTGCCTGCGCTCAGGTTTGTCCCAGCGGTGCCATTGAGTGGTCCGATGATATCAAGAGTACTCCGCCGGTGCGTCGTCTTGTCCTCCGTTATGACCTCTGTATCTTCTGCGGACAGTGCCAGGCAAACTGCATTACGGAAAAAGGGATTCAGTTATCTACGAAATTTGACCTGGCTGGTTTTAGCCGGGAGGATATGAAGGTGACCCAGGAAAACGAACTGGTTCTCTGCGAGGGGTGCGGTGAGGTGGTAGGCACCAAAGACCACCTCCGGTTTATCCGGGAGAAGATAGGTTCTTTGTCCTTAGCCAATGAAGATAACCTTCTTTTACTTCAGGAAGAGTTGGGTTTGTCACCCGGTCTCAAAGGTAAGATTGACCTTCCCCTAAAACGGAGCGACCTTTTCCGGGTCCTCTGTCCCAAGTGCCGCAGGGACCTCCATCTGTCTGACGAGTGGAACCTTAAGTAAAAATCCGAAACCCTATCCCACGATTTAATGCCCTGTCATTGCGAGACTGCTTATATTTAGTATTACATAAATAAAACGTAAGAGAAGGAATACTTGACATACATTTAGATGTATGGTATACTTTTGTAAAAAAGGAGGAATATGACTACGGCAATTGTAACCACAAAAGGACAAATTGTAATACCTTCAGGGATTCGTCGGAGATTTAACATTAAAAGAGGGACAAAGATATGTATTGAAGAAAAACGCGACGAATTAGTTCTTAAAGCTGTTACTCCGGAATATTTTGAAAAAATAGCCGGTGTTTTACAGACCAGAGGAAAATTATCAAAAACGATCCTTGAAGAACGTTCTAAAGATAAAGAAAGAGAGGCTTAGGGGTTGCCGAACAATAAA
>CAZVUE010000202.1:0-2252 GCA_964630335.1 uncultured bacterium
TCCAGGCCGGGCTGTCCGGCTGTCCTTCCTTAATCTTTATCCGGTCACTGTAAGGTTCGGTACAATAGAAAGCCAAATAGAGGTTGTTGCGGTCATAAACGCTATAGACGTAGGTTGGCGCCTCAGCTAACCCTTTTGTGGTTTGGGAAATGAAGTTGGTCGGCACCGGGAACTCCTGCCAGCAGGCGTCGTCCAACCTCCCGTCAATCTGCGGCGGCCGTTTCACGGCGATACAACTGAGGATGGGGCTCATCTCCGGAGAAGAAGCCTTTTTCTCTTTCTCGGTTTTCTTCCTAACCTTATTTACCACAACCTTGACAATCTTAACGTCCCAGTTCTTCTGGACGTAGGTGGGCTTCTTGGGCCAGAGCCGGGGGTAGAGGCAGGAATCTACCAAACGAAGAAAGATGCAGGCGAGAATTAATATGGCTAAAAGGATGCGGTCTTCCCTGTTACTTTTGGCCAGGAATAATTTTGCCCTTTTCAAGAACAAAAACCTTCTTCGCAAAGGAGTACGCTTCCTCTTTATTATGCGTAGCATAGATGGTGGTCAGACTCAGATTTTCTAACGTTACTTTAAGACCGTCCAGTATCTTTCTTTTCCAGATCACGTCTATATTTATCAGCGGATTGTCCAGAAGAATGACTTTCTTCACCGCCAAAAGGCATCGGGCTAAATCTAATCGTTGTTCCTCGCCCCGGGAACGGGTATGGGGACGGACTCCCAACAGGACATTCTTGTCAATCTCCATTAAATTGGAAATGACATCTATCCGCTCTTCCATCACCTGCCTGCGCCACCTCTGAAACATAATAAAGTAGGGCAACTTTTTCCCGGTCTTCTCCCTCTGGTAGGGCGGATAATCCTGAAAGATGGAAACGGTTCTTGGGCCCCGGGCAGTAACTTCTGCCACCGGTTTGCCCTCCAGAAGAACCTCTCCCTCGTCCGGTTTTTCAAAACCAGCCAGAATCCTGAGAAAGAGCGTCTTCCCGGACTGGCTTGGTCCCAAAAGGGAGATAACTTCTCCCTCTGCCAGTTCTAAGTTTACCTTATCCAGAACCACTTCTGACCCAAACTTTTTGCTCAGATTCTGTACCGTAAGCATCGTCATCTGTCTTTTAATTATAAACTTCCCGTTGTCCTGCGTCAAGGAATGTAAGGAGCCAACCTCCGACATTTTTGTGCCTGAACACTTGATTTTGCAAAATAGAAATAATATCGATGAATTTCGAGTTCGCTTGTCCAAAACTTTGGGATCTTATATCTTAAATACGAGAGTTATTGAGAGGAGGGATATATGATTAGAAAAAAATATGTAAGTCGGTTGGCTGTCAGTTGCTGTTTGGTACTATTGGTTGCTATTCAGGGAAGAGCCGAGACACTTTTTTCCACCAAATTTAACAAGGGCGGATGGAACCCGGAAGAGTGGATTCTGGCTAAAAGTCCAGAGTTGAACCATTTCGGCAAATGGGTTCAAAGAGATGCCAGCATTGAAAATGAAACTCCTGCAGATGAGGCCAAGAAGACCTCGTGGGCAGAAACTTTTACCACCATGGTTTACAAGGATAAGGTTGGCGGAGATGTTACGATAAGTTCTACCATGGAATTCCTTGACCGTTACGCACCCGGGATAGTTCTTGTTCAGGAGATAGGGAGTGATAAAGAGGGTAAGCCGGAATACCGTGAATTTTTTGAAGTTTGTATCTATAATGAGGGCGTTAACATCTGGCAGCACTTTTTCAAAGACGGGAAGTGGGGCCATAAAAAAACGGCTTATGAAAATTTTACATTAAAACCTAATACGCACTACCGGCTTGAAATAAAAAAGAAGGGTAAGGAATTTTCGGTTGCGATAGATGGGCACAAATTCGGTTATTTGGAGGTATCGCTACCCGAAGAAGTATATGCTGGCATCGAAGGTTGTGAAGGTGTAAACCGATTTTATGACTTTGCAATCGACAAATAGCAGAGAAAAACTTACCTGATACACAAAAATAGGCAGAAAGGACCTATGAACTTATACGGTGTACGGTTTTCCACCCCTTCCAGGGAGGTGGCGACGTTATATTAAGTGATGGGAAGACCATTCCCAGCAATGAATTACAGAACCAGTATTTATTGAGCCTTTCTCCTTTTAGCCACGAGGGATTTGTTTAATGATTAGGCCGAGGAGGCGGTAGACAAGACGGCTGGCAAAGTAGGCGGAAGGGGTGTGGTGCAGGCTTCCGTTCAGTTCCACTACGTCAAATCC
>CAZVUE010000203.1:0-2214 GCA_964630335.1 uncultured bacterium
TTCTTCGCTCCTTGTCTCGCTCCAAAATCACCTCTGGCAAATAGTCAACTTTATTGTTCGGCAACCCCTAATAGATTTTTTATCTCCTGATAGATGCGTTCCGGTTGGGGAATAGCCAACTTTTCCAGAACCGGGCTTTTCGGCATCGGCACGTCAGCACCGGCGATTCGCAGGACCGGTGCGTCTAAATAGTCAAAGCAGTTTTCCATAATCTGCATCCCAATTTCCGCACCGGTTCCGCCGGTCTTGGTATCCTCTTCCACAATCGCGGCACGGTGAGTTTTTTTTAATGATTCTGCTATCGTTTCTATATCTAACGGAAGAAGGGTACGCGGGTCCACAACCTCAGCCTCAATTCCTTCTTTGGCTAACCGGTTGGCTGCCTCTAAGGCAAAGAGTAACATCCGGGAATAAGCAATAATGGTAACGTCCTTGCCGGGCCGTTTGACGTCTGCCTTGCCGAGGGGTACCAGATACTCTTTTTCCGGAACATCTCCCTTGGTATTGTAGAGCATTTTGTGTTCAATGAAGACCACCGGGTTATCGTCCCGGATGGAGGACTTGAGCAGTCCTTTGGCATCGTAAGGGGTTGCCGGCATCACCACCTTCAGCCCCGGGATGTGGATGAACCAGGATTCTAAACTCTGGGAGTGGTGCGCACCTAAAGTCCGGCCTGCTCCGCCTTCGGTTCTGATGACTAAAGGGACTCTGGTCTTGCCTCCGAACATATACCGGATTTTCGCCGCCTGGTTATTAATCTGCTCCAGGCAGATGCCCATAAAGTCAATGTACATAATCTCTACCACCGGACGCATTCCGGTGATGGCTGCGCCTAAGCCGGCGCCAATAATGGCTGCCTCCGAAATGGCGGTGTCCCGCACCCGCTCTTCGCCGAACTTCTGCATTAAGTTTAAGGTTACACCGTAGGCGCCGCCGTAGATGGCGATGTCCTCGCCCATCAGAAAAACCGACGGGTCTTTTTCCATCTCTTCATCCAGTGCTTCATTCAGAGCCTGGCGGTAAGTAATTTCCCTCATCCTTATTCTCCTTCGTAATAGACGTCCTGGTATAGTTCTTCGGGTTTCGGGTCAGGGCTCTTAATCGCAAAGTCAATCGCTGATTGAATTTCCACGGTCACCTCTTTTTCCAGGTCAGAGACTTCTTTTTCGGTCAGGATGCCTTCTTCTTGCATCTTCCGGCTGAAACTGTTGATGCAGTCACGGTCTTTCCACTTCTTCTCTTCTTCTTTGGTTCGGTATACCCTGGGGTCACTGCGCGAATGTCCGTAGTACCGGTAAGTATTGCAGACCAGAAAGGCAGGTCCAGAACCTTTCCTGATGGTAGAAACATATTTAGCCACCGCTTCTTTTATTGCCAGGACGTCCATTCCGTCCACACATTCTGCGGGCATGCCGTAGGGAACCGCTTTTTTGGTAAGGTCAGCGACCGCGCAGGCGCGTTCCACCGAGACCGACATTCCGTAAAGATTATTTTCACAGATGAAGATTACCGGGAGTTTCCACTTCCCGGCCATGTTTAATGCTTCGTGGAACAGGCCGGTATTGGTGGCACCGTCTCCGAAGAAACAGAGGACCACCTGGTCAGTCCCCCGCAGTTTGATTGATGTACCGGCACCAGAGGCGATTCCGATACTTCCGCCCACCACACCGTTGGCACCCAGGTTGCCCTGGGAGACGTCAGCCAGATGGAGGGACCCGCCCTTTCCCTTGCAGACGCCGGTCTCCTTGCCTAAAATCTCTGCCATTAAATGGGGTAGCGAGCCACCCTTGGCGATGGCATGTCCGTGGCCCCGGTGCGTACTGGTGATGTAGTCGTCCGGTCTGATGGCGGATATCGCTCCGGACGCCACCGCTTCTTCCCCCGCATAAAGGTGCGACCCGCCTTCCGCGATATTCCGCGCCATAAGATCCATAATTGCGTCTTCAAACTGCCGGATTTGCATCATCTGTTTCAGAAGATGCCTTGCCTCCTCTTTCGTTATCTTTATCATAAGGATTCTCCCCCTCACCTTTATCCTCCCCCGCGTCGGGGGGAGGGTTAGGGTGGGGGTATCTTACGGTTTTACAATTACCTTCAGTCCCTGTCCGCTTTCCGCAAACTTCAGCGCCTCTTTAATTTCCGAAAGGGGGTAAGTGTTGGTGATATAGTCCGTACCCTTAATCGCACCGGAACCAAGGACCGCTAAAGCCAGAG
>CAZVUE010000204.1:0-2193 GCA_964630335.1 uncultured bacterium
CTTGTCAAAGACATAATCTGTGAGAAGCGCATTGTCATCATAAACTGCCTGAGCGTTAATGGTGCCTGCTCCTTTGTTGCCTCCAGTTGGACTACCAACGACTACTGCGCTGCTCACATGAAGTTGTGCAATTGGCCCCGTCGTCCCGATGCCGACGTTGCCGGTTGTTGATATAATAACCTTGTCGCCAACTCTGATTTGAATTTTTTCTGCATTTACGCTTTTACCATTCTGTATGAAATCTTTAGCACTCGTTTCGCCAGCGGTTTTCAGCTCTCGTTTTTGGTCTTTCCCTTCAAATTTCTCTTTAATTTGAACCAGACTAATGAAACCTCCACGGCCAAGAATCTCTTTTGAAAAAGCCAAATTGCACGGAAACTTCAGTGGTAAAGAGTATAGGGGATTTACAAGTTCACCTTTACCGGATAATTTCAGGTACCTTCTGATAGATGCTCTAACTACCTCATCTAATTTAGAGTACAACTTCCTGACATTTCCCATTTTATACATGTGCCCAAAATTATAAACAACGGAATTCATTCTTCGTAAAAATTTCTTTAGCCCTTTACGCTTATATTCATCTGGCAAATTTCTCACTCGCTGTTCAAATTTTTTTACATTCTCTTCTGAGGGACCCATGTTCTCCCCAACCACACTAAACCCCAAAAATTCAAACCGATTAAAATATCTGTGGTATATCCCTGTTTTGTTTTTTGCTACATCCATTCGCAGATTCTGTCTCAAATACTCTATGATGTCGCCAAGTATTCGCTCCGCCTGCTCCTTTGCTCCCACAAAGACAGCGATATCATCTATATATCTGGTAAAAAGTAAGTCCTTTTTCGCGAGAAAATCATCTAGACCTGAAAGATACACATTCCCGAGCAATTTGCCCAGTGGATTGCCTGGAAAAATCCCCTTTGGCTCATCAGCAGGAGCGCTTAAAGAAAGCAAATCCGTCAGTAATTTCCGCACATCTTTCGGAATCCGGAATCTTTCTTTGTGAATCTTCTGAAGGATTTCGTGCGAAATACTTGTGAAAAAACTTTTCACATCGGTGATGACAACCCAGTTTAATTTTCTCTCTTTTGCCTTGTGAAGGTAATCCAGAAAATTATATCTTGAAAAACCTTTCCTGCCACCAATACAATTTTCGCTTATTTTTTTGCCACTATCCTTTGATAGCGTCTGATAACATGCAGAAAGAATTACCTTTTCTCTTTCGCCATATACGGCAAAAGTTCGCCCGTCTCGTTTGCTCATTAGTTGTGGAGGAGCAAAAGAGAGCATCCCAGCAGAAAGCAGATCTGCGATGGCGGATTGATTGAGCTGCTTCAATTGTTCCAGTAGGGATATGTAGAGACGCGAAGGCGACTTAACGATTTTAATTTTCAGCATTTTGCCCTCTACAACTTCATAATAAACGCTAGTTTATAGTATGAGGGGCGATTGTCAATAGAGGCGCCACTGCCAGTGCCGCCAGTCAAACCGCCGTGATCGTGTGCACCGGCGAGGGAGGTGGAGAAGGTGTAGACCCCAAACTCAACCCCCCGGCCCCCCAAAGCGCACGGCGGGGGCGGTCCAGGGGCGGCCGCCGGTCTGATCGCGGAGGTGCTTGGGTTCTTCCTGTATAGAGTGGGTGTGGCTTGGCAGTTGCGCGGTGGAGAGGGTATAGGTGCTTGACCCACCTACCGCTCCTGGGTTTTCACTTGTAGAAGTGCCAAGTATGAATCTATCTCTTAAGTCCGGTGTTCCACTCGTACCATCGCAGAGTGCCCAGGCAGCCGGAATATTAGCAAGGAGTCCTGACCACATCACAATTATACCCGTAGGAATACCAACAGGTTCCCAAGTGGCAAGCCCTGACGCGTCTGATGTGAGAACCTTCCCCGTGCCGGGAGTGCCGCCGGTAATCTTGACCTGACCTGCCACATCCAATTTTGCCCCTGGGTTCGTCGTCCCGATGCCGATGTTGCCACCCATTATGTAACTATGTGTACTCCCATCAATCTGTAACTGAGTTGCAGCGGATACATTTCCTGTCTTTCCTCCAATAAAGGAAATTAACAAGAAAAGTAAAAAAACAATTCTTTCAAGTCCAGTTTTACCTAAATTTGACATTTCACACCTCCTTGACTTTCTCTCTTTTCCAATTCTACCTAAATTTGACATTAAGTGGTCGGGTTTGTCAAG
>CAZVUE010000205.1:0-2177 GCA_964630335.1 uncultured bacterium
TTAGCAAAGATTTTGCCCGGGAGAATCATTTTTTCCCTTTGGAGAAAGATGACGACGTCCTTTCTATCGTGACCGTAAATCCTTTTAATAACGGCGCGGTTGCAGAATTGGAGAAGAGGTTTAATTGCCGGGTCCGCTGTTTTTTAGGACGTTTGCCGGACGTCAGAGAGGCAATTAACAAATTCTATGGTTAATACCGTAGGGCAAGGCTTTAGTATTTGCAAACCTAAAGGTTTGCCCTACATTGGCGTTGAACTAATGTAGGGCAAGGCTTTAGCCTTGCTTCCTTATTTTATGGCTGAGAAGAAAGGGGTACAAGCAGCGTTAGAGGAAGACCCCATCATTAAGTTAACCGAGGTCATCCTAATTGAAGGGGTTCGGAGGAAAGCCAGTGATATCCTGATTGAACCGCTGGAAAAGAATACGCGCGTTCGTTATCGGGTGGACGGTTTCTTACAGCATGGTTTTGAATTTCCCCGTTCCTTTCTCTCCAGTTTATTGGTCCGGATAAAGGTAGTTTCCAAACTGAACATTTCCGAAAGACGCCTTCCCCAGGATGGTAGATTTAAGTTAAGGGTAGGAGACAAATTAGTTGACTTCCGGGTGGCGGTTGTTCCTTCTATCTTCGGTGAGAAGGTCACCTTGCGTATCCTGGATAAGGCTAATCTGGTGTTGGAGCTGAGTAAATTGGGTTTCACCGAAGAAGCGGGCCAGCGGTTACAGGAAGCCGCCCGGCGACCCCACGGAATGCTCCTGGTTTGCGGACCCACCGGTTGCGGAAAGACAACCACACTTTATTCCATTCTTCACCTGGTGGACCGGCCCACCGTCAACATTACCACAACCGAAGACCCGGTGGAGTACGAAATTCCCGGGATTAACCAGATTGCCATCAATCCGGGAATCGGTCTTACCTTTGCCGCCTGTCTTCGTTCCATCCTGCGTCAGGACCCGGATATCATCATGGTGGGTGAAATACGTGATGGCGAGACCCTGGATATTGCGATTAAAGCCGCGCTGACCGGACACCTGGTTCTGTCCAGTTTCCACGCCATGGACGCCTCCGGCGCCATCACCAGGCTGATTAACATGAAGGCTGAGCCTTTTTTGCTTACCAGTTGTATCGTTTTGGTCGCGGCCCAGCGGCTGCTCCGGCGCCTCTGTCCGGCCTGCCGGCAGTCTTACCAACCGGATGCGGCACTCTGTGCTCGGCTGAAGGTTGAAAAGAGCGGGCTTACTTTCTACCGGCCGACCGGTTGTTCCGCCTGCAATCAGAGCGGGTATTCCGGGAGGTTGGGGATAATAGAAATCCTGCCTTTTTCCCCGGAGGTGAAAGATCTGATTTTAGCCCAGGCGTCTGAGGCGAATCTGCGGAAGAAGATGAGGGAAACGAAGAATAAAACTTTGTGGCAATGCGGGGTGGAAAAGGTTAATGCCGGTGAGGTTTCGGTAGAGGAACTTTTAAGGGTGGTTGCGGAAGATGAAGAATAAAGAGTTCGGGTTTCCCGAAGTTCAACTGTCCCGGTTAAATCCGGAGCCCCGGGCTATTTCCCTGATTCCTGAGGATATTGCCAGGAAGTACAACGTCGTCCCTGTTTCCGTAATCGGCAAAATTCTGACCATCGCCACGGCAGAGCCGGCTGATGTACTCGTTTTTGACGATTTAAAATCCATTACCGGTTACCAGATTCGTATCTGTTTGGCTGACAAAAATGAGGTTGCGGAGACACTGGAAAAGTGGTACCGGAAGGAAGCGGAGGCATTCTCCAAAATTTTAGAGGGAGCCGAAGAACAGAAGCCGCTTGAGATATTGGAAGAAGAACGGGAAAAAGAAGATGAGGCGCTGTTAGCCAAAATCCTTTCGGAACCGGAGAAAGAAATTTCGGTTGGAACCTGGCAGGAACCGAAGGAAGAAGCTACTGTCACTGACGAAGAGACCCAGGATAGGACCTACATCAAGGGTCTGATTGACCAGGCATCCCAGGAGCGGGTGGAAGTCCTGGTCGGCGGAGAGGTAGACGAGGAGGTCGGTCCGGAAAATCTTGCCGCGCAGGCAGACCAGGCTCCCATCGTGAAGTTGGTTGACCATATCCTTCTGGATGGGTATTTGAAGAGAGCCAGCGACGTCCATTTAGAGCCTTACGAAAAGAGGTTCCGGCTCCGTTACCGGATTGACG
>CAZVUE010000206.1:0-2173 GCA_964630335.1 uncultured bacterium
CGTTCATTTTGGTCGGTTTCTCTTTTTGACAGATAAATTTCCGGGTGGAAAGAGGAGAATAGAAATAAACCTTCACTCCTTTTTCTTTGCCGATGTTTTTAATCTCTTCAGCCAGGATATTTAACAGAGCGCTTTTCTTTGCCTGGACATAAACGATATCTTCTACTGCCATTACCCGGGGGGACCAGAAATCAATGAGTCTATTGAGGATACCCCTAAATCTTTTCAAGACACGGAGGGTAGGTATTTTTCTTTCCCTTATCTTCATATTTTTCCAAAAGACCAGGTTTTGGTTATCCAATACCGCTATTCCCAGATATTTAGTTCCGGGTTTGATGGCAAGGATTTTGAAGGATTTGTTTTGATTGGGCATAAATTTAAGAGATTTTATTCCCTGCCTTTCCCAGTCCTGCTTTTTTTACTTCTGTTTCCTGGCGCCATTTTGTGATTAAATCCGGATACAGGTCTTTAATCTCGGTCTCCAGGCCAAAACAAATCTTCATCAGTTGTTCCAGATTGGGAATTACCAGACCTCTTTCATAACGGGAAACTTGGCCCGAGTTCTTTTGACCTATCAAAAAAGCCAGTTGGCTTTGCTTTAATCCTCTGGCTGTTCTATATTTCCAGATTCGGTTTTCTATCCTTTTGAGGTTTTCCATAAAAATCGGGAAGACTGCACGAATTTATCCCCAGACTATCTCTTCTTTATTTGCTTGCCTATTCGGGAGAATTTGCGTGAACACGCAAACAAGAAAAAACCCATATCTTAAGGGATACGGGTGAAGAAAAAGGTATTTAGACGGGCTTCAGGTTAGAAATAAAGGATGAATTGGGGAAGGAGGGCACTCACGACGTCCTAACTATGCCATAAAACAAAGGAAACGTCAAGAACGCTGATTTTCCTATTCTCTAACCGTATTTTTAAGCAAATAAGTAAATAACGCTCCTTTTGATTTCTTGATTTTCTCTGTGGGAATTTCCCTTACCTGGTTACAGATTCTCCTTAAAAGTTCTTCCGGGTATTTTTTAGAAACCGAAAGATAGAAATTTAAGCTTTTAAGGTCATTTAAACCTTGGGCTAAATCCAGGGCTAAAAGTTCTTCTTTGGTCTTAGGAGAAAAATCGTCAAAAGAAATTGGTTTACTAACGTTAACGATATTATATATATCTTTATTAACGTTATATCTATCGGCAAACCTTCCTTTTTTGATTTTTTGGCTTAAACAAAGGGACTTTTCGCTTTTTTGCTCTTCTTCTATGCGCCCCAATTGGGGACCATTTCGTGCCCCATTTGGGGTACTTTCTGTTTTCATCGTGCCCCAATCAGGGCACTTAGTAAGAAACTTCCACTTCTTGACCTGAATGACCAATCTCTTCCCTTCTTTCTTGGTCAAAACGTATCCCTTTCTTCTCAAGGCATTCATCCACTTCAGGGTGGTCTTCTTTCTCCGGCCGGTCATTCGGCTGATTTCGGCGTAACTCTTGGTCAACATCCCGGTCTTCTGGTCAGCAACCAGGATAAGATAGAGAAAGAGCCAGACGCTTGTCTTCATCTGTTTTGAATGTTTTCCGTCCGGGTCTATTGCCAGTCCTGACCACAACGGTCTCCACCAGTTCTTGGAATAATTAGACATAATCTTTGTTCTTTTTCACCTTTATTTCTTCATACTGACGGAAAAGGAACGCAAACAAAGACGGTAGAAATAGCATCCGGAGGCTATTTCACCCGTCTTTTATTCTTTTTCGGTTTCTTTATCTTGAAAGGCACGAAACCATGAAACCGAGCGACGAAACAATTGAAGAGTTCCGGAAAAATTATCTTGAAGAATTCGGAGAGGAAATCTCAAAGAAGGAAGCCTATGAGAAATTCTTAAGATTGGTCAATCTTCTGCGGGCAATTCTTTATCCGCGTTCGCAAAAAGGTCGGAAACCGGAATTTCCCGCTTCGCCTTCATCTCCATTTGACCTGAAACCCGAAAATGATAAACTTGAAGATCATCATTAACCCCGTTCAAAAGAAAAATCCATGCCCCAATACATTATCTACTGCCGAAAATCATCCGAATCAGAAGAGAGACAGATTCTTTCCATAGATTCCCAGATAAACGAACTGAAAGAACTAGCAAGCAGGCTAAAGTTGGATGTCTCAGAAATCCTTACCGAATCCCAATCC
>CAZVUE010000207.1:0-2165 GCA_964630335.1 uncultured bacterium
CCAGCGAAGCCAGATTACTCCGTTCACTTTTTTCCAGGATGATATGACCCGCCAATACCTCACCCTTAAATCTTTCCGCGGTGTAAATGAGTCCGTTACTGTCGCTGTCTAAATAGGGGTTATCAATCTGCCAGGGGTCACCGGTGAGGATTACTTTGGCACCTTCGCCGGCCCGGCTGATGACGGTCTTTGCCTCTAAGGGAGTAAGGTTCTGAACCTCATCAATCAGCAGGATTTGATTGGGGATACTGCGTCCCCGTGAGTAGGTCAGGGCTTCCAGGACGATAGACTGGCGCCGGAATAGTTCCTCTAATTCTTTGGGCCCCTGTTTGGAACGGTGGAAAATAAAATCCAGGTTATCCTTAATCGGTTCCATCCAGTTTTCCAATTTCTCTTCTTTCGTACCGGGCAGGTAGCCGATGTCTTTCCCCATCGGAATAATCGGCCGGCTCACTACAATCCGGGAGTACTTTTTTTCCTTAAGAACTTTCTGGAGGCTGGCTGCCAGAGCCAATAGGGTCTTTCCGGTGCCTGCCCTTCCCACCAGGGTTACCAGTTGTATCCGGTCATCGAGAAGCAGGTTTAACGCAAAGTGCTGTTCCCGGTTTAAAGCGTGGATACCCATTATCGATTCGTCCTGATAGGCTAACCGGTTTACTTTATTGTCTTTTTTGTCATAAATTCCCAATCCGGATTGGTTGGAAGAAGCGACAAATTCGATACCTTCATTCGCGTAAAGGCGGCTTTCTGGAGGTGGCAGGTCGGCAGCGGATAAAAAACCTTCCTTGAAGAATTGATTTAAGCGTTCCGAAGGAAAAGAAACCTTTCTCCAGCCGGTGTAGATGGTTTCGATTTCAACCTTTTCTTTTTCATAGTCCTGTGTTTTAAGGCCCAGACTGTCCGATTTGACCCTGAGGTTAATGTCTTTGGTAATTAAGATTACCTCAGGCCGTATCTTTTTAAGCGCTAAACTTACGCCCAGAATCCGGTTGTCCACCGCGCCTTTTTCGAATGATTCCGGCAGCGGCATCGGGTCAATCAGGTCAACGCGCAAGAGGCCGCCGTTTTCCAGAAGGACTCCTTCCTGGAGACTTCCGGTCCGGCGCAATCTGTCTAAGTGGCGTGCGAACGAACGGGCGTGTCGTCCCCGTTCGTCGGCAAACCGTTTAAATCTGTCCAATTCTTCCAAAACGATGATGGGGATAACCACTTCATTCTTGCCGAAAGAAAAGACCGCATTATGATTATGCAGAAGAACGTTGGTGTCCAGGACAAAGGTTTTTAAATCCTTTTTGCTCAGGATGGCTTTGGAACCGGAAATTGGGGTTTCCATTGCTAAATACTCCTCTCTTTTCGCGTCTTGACCATATTTCTCGCAGAATTGTGTTCGGCTAAGCTTCGGGAAAAGATGTGGGCGCCGTTACCGTCAGCCACAAAGAAAAGGTAATTGGTTTTAGCCGGATAAAGGGCAGCCATAATCGATTTTGCGCCGGGATTGCAGATGGGTCCTGGCGGCAGACCACGGTGAAGATAAGTATTGTAGGGAGAAACGGTGTGCAGTAGCCGTGACGTCACTGGTTTATGCCAGGACTGGACCGCATAGAGGACGGTTGGGTCGGCTTCCAGACGCATTCCCCGGCGAAGACGATGGTGGTAGACAGAACTGATAATCGGTTTTTCTTCGTCCAGATTTGTTTCCCGTTCTATGATGGAAGCCAGAGTCAGGATTTCCTTCTGGGTAAAGCGCATCTGTTTTGCACGTTCGTTCCACTCCGGCCTCCAGATATTATGGAATTCTTTTACAAAGATCTGGGTAATGCTCTCGGGAGAGAATTCCGAAGGGATAAAATAGGTATTCGGGAAAAGGAATCCTTCCAGACTTTTTTGGGCTACAACGGTGAGGAAGTTTTCCCGAGAACACAGGTCTTTACGTTCCATCAATTGTGCAATTTCTCGCGAACTCCAGCCTTCGGGAATGGTAATACGCACAACCGCGGTCTTTCCCGAGACCAATTTCTGGAAAACCTGATAGGGACTGCCCTTAACCGGAATTTCATAAAGACCGGCTTTAAGATTTCTCTCATGACCGGAGATTCTCGTGATGATAATAAACAAGAAAGGGGAACGGAGTAACTCTTTCTGAGTAAGTTTTTCACTTATTTGAT
>CAZVUE010000208.1:0-2147 GCA_964630335.1 uncultured bacterium
AAGGTACTGACCGCTAAGGTCAACGCAGACGGGTCAGCATTTCCGATGTCCTCCGATGCTAAAATGACCAGACGCCGGGCGATAAACCTGGGGTCTTCGCCACCCTCTAACATTTTGGCTAAATAGTAAAGGGCCGCATCCGGGTCAGAACCGCGCACACTTTTGATGAAAGCGGATATGGTGTCAAAATGTTCGTCTTCCAGCCGGTCATAGCGAATCGCTTTCTTGGCGGTCACCTCCTGGGCAACCGCAAGGTCAATTGAAATGGTCTTATTAGAACCCGGCGGAGTGGTTAAAACCGCTACCTCTAAACTATTCAGCGCCCTTCTGGTATCACCTTCCGCAGATTTTGCCAGGTGCGCCAGGGCTTCATCTTTAATTTCAACCCTGTAGTTACCCAGACCCCTCTTTTTGTCCTTCAGCGTCCGTTTCAAAATGGAAACGATATCCTGGTCCGAAAGGGGCTTTAGTTCAAAGACCCGGGAACGGGAAAGAAGCGGTGTGGCAAGAGCAAAAAAAGGGTTATGGGTGGTGGCGCCAACCAGGATAATGTTCCCCTCTTCCACGTCTTCCATAAAGGCATCCTGCTGGGCTTTATTAAAACGGTGGATTTCATCCACAAAGAGAATCGTCTTTCGGTGATGGCTCCGTTTCCTCTCTCTGGCTCCGGCCATTATCTGCCGGATTTCCGTGACGCCGGAAGTAACCGCGTTAAGTCTTTCAAAAATGCCCTTGGTGTGTCTGGCGATTATGTGGGCTAAGGTCGTCTTACCAATACCGGGTGGTCCGTAAAGGATGACCGAGGTCAGGGTATCAGAGACAATGGCCCGGCGGAGAAGTTTTCCTTCACCTAAAATCTCCTCCTGACCAACAAACTCCTCCAGGTTTTGCGGACGCATCCGGACCGCCAATGGTGCGGATTTGCGGTCTTCCTTTTCATCAACCGGAAAAAGTGTTTCCATGAATTTAAAGAGTAGGGCAAACCTTTAGGTTTGCTCTTACTATGCAAGGCTAAAGCCTTGCCCTACTAACCTACTGTATTCTGTCTCTTAAGGTAGTTGTCTATGGCTTCCGCGGATTTCCTGCCCGCACCCATCGCGGTGATTACGGTAGCGGAACCGGTAACGATGTCGCCGCCGGCATAGACGCCCGGGATAGAGGTCTGACCCCATTCATCCGTTTCTATCTCGCCGCGTTTCTTTAACTTTAGACCGGGTGTCGTGCGTCCGATTATCGGGTTGGGCGTGGTACCAATCGCCACCACTGCCTGGTCAATCTCAATCCGGAACTCGGAATTGGGAATAGGCATTGGTCTTCGTCTTCCCGAACTATCCGGCTCACCCAATTCCATCCGAAGACACTCCGCCCCTTTTACAAACCCTTTTTCATCGCCTAAGTATCTGACCGGTGCGGTCAGTAGGTTGAATTCAATCCCTTCTTCTTTGGCGCGGACAATCTCTTCCTTCCTGGCAGGCATCTCGTTTTCGGTCCGGCGGTAGATGAGATACACATGGTCAGCACCCAGGCGTAAGGCGGTCCGGGCTGAATCCATCGCCACGTTTCCGCCGCCGATGACCGCCACTTTCTTACCCACTTTTACCGGAGTATCGTAACCGGGGAAGAGATACGCCTTCATCAGATTGACCCGGGTAAGGTATTCGTTGGCAGAATAGATGCCGGCCAGGTTCTCGCCGGGAACATTCATGAATTGCGGCAAACCGGCACCCGCACCGATAAAAACAGCCTGGTAACCTTCGCGAAACATATCCTCAATCGTCAGGGCCCTGCCTACCAGAACGTTGGTGGCAAAACGGACGCCCAATTTCTTTAGAAACTCTATTTCGCTGGCGACGATGGATTTGGGCAGACGGAACTCCGGGATTCCGTAAATGAGGACCCCGCCCATCTTGTGGAATCCCTCAAAGATGGTAACCTCATAACCTTTTTTCGCCAATTCCGCCGCACAGGTCAGACCGGCCGGACCGGAACCGACAACGGCTATCTTCCCCTTCTGTGAAGGGGTGTCAGACGAAGTCTGACCGGGTAGTCCATCTTCCCCCCTCACCTTAATCCTCTCCCTCATAGGGGAGAGGGAAGGGTGAGGGTCATATCCTTTTACATCCTGCTGTTTCAGATACCAGTCAGCC
>CAZVUE010000209.1:0-2133 GCA_964630335.1 uncultured bacterium
AAGAGTATACTTCTCGCCGAGAAGCGAAACAGAGATGGTGGTGTACTTCATTTTCCTATGGGGGTTTATACGCAGCCCCTTAACTTTAAACCCAGACTTTCTAATTCGGCGATTATCCTTTTCTGGATTAACTCTATTTCAGAATGGGTTAGGGTTCTCTCTGCCGATTGGAAAGAAACGGAAAAGGTTATGCTGCAAAATCCTTTTGGTAATTCCCGGGCACGGTAAAGGTCAAAGAGTTTAACCTTATAGATTAATTCGGATAGGCTATAGATGTTAGTTTCTATTTCCTTCCAGGGGAGGGAAGTGGGAGATAAAAAAGAGTAGTCCCGGCTTATCGCCGGGAATTTAGCCCAGGCCTTAAAACGTTCCGAAAGATGCGGGGTCCCCAATGTCAGATTGGGGGGTGGATTAAGATAATCTTCGAGATAGACCTCTGCTCCCAGCAAGGGATTTTTGGCATCGGAGACCTCTCCAAAGATAGCCCAGGTCTTTTCTCCGCAGGAGAGAGCCATGCCTTCTTTTAAATAGGGTGATGACCGTTTTTCGACTCTGAGGTTATTCAAGCCTGAAAGTTCCGCTAACCCTAAAAGCAAGGATTTTGTAAACAAAAGGTTTTTCTTTTCCCCGGAAATCAAAATTCCGAGCCGGTATTTCTCACCTGGTCGCGGAGCATTTTTGAGATATACCTTGCCTATCTCAAATAGCCTTAGGTTCAAATTCCCCTGATGGATGTTTTCAAGTCCAATCTGAATAAGGTTGGGTAAAAGGCTTTCCCGCAAAGTCGCCTGTTCCTGACTTAAAGGGTTGATAATTTTTACTTCGGAAGGGGTGTTTCGGGAAGAGAGAAGACTCAAGGTAACTGCTTCATCAAGTCCCGCGGAGACAAGGTATCTTTTTATTCGTGTAATTCGCGAAAAGATGGGTTTAAAAGGTGTCGGCACTAATTGAATTTGGGGTAGTCGGGACGGGAGCCGGTCATACCCATAAAAGCGTGCTACTTCTTCAATCAAGTCAATTTCTTCCGTAAGGTCTTTGCGATAAGAAGGAGAATCTACCGACCAGAAAGAATCAGTCTTTTGGAGGGAACATCCGATTTTTGTTAATAAGATTTCAACCCTGGCAGGTTCAATTTCGATACCCAGAACGTCAGCAAGATGTTGGGAATAAAGAGAAATAGTTCCCTTTTGGGTGGGTATCTGCCCACCTTGAACCATATTGGAGAGGCGGATACTTTCCGTTTCCTCAGCCATTAAGTTTGTTGCCCGGTTTAAGCCCGCAACGACTGCCCCTGGGTCTGTACCTCGTTCAAATCGCAAAGAGGATTCGGTCTCTGCACCTAATGACTTGCGACTTGCCCGAATGGCTTCCGGTTGAAAGAGAGCACTTTCTAAAAAGATGTTTTTGGTCTCTTCGGTAATTTCGCTGGTTTTGCCACCGATAATTCCGGCCAGAGCCAAAATTTTTTCTGAGTCTGCAATTACCAGGTTCTGTTTGTTGAGTTTTCGCTCAGCCCCATCCAGGGTAACGAGTTTTTCCCCGGGTTTGGCAAAGCGGACCGTAATGTTTCCTGAAATCTTATCCGCATCAAAAGCATGGAGAGGTTGTCCCAATTCTAAAAGGACATAGTTGGTAATATCCACCGCGTTATTTATGGTCCGGAAGTTTAAGGCTTTAAGCCGGCTGGATATTTTTCCCCGGGGGTTTGCGGTAATTTTCACATCAGAAATCAGGCGTCCGGAATAGAATGGACAGGCATCCGGATTTTTGATAACCACTTTTATGTTTTTGGTAAGGTCCGCTTCTTTCGCGGGGACCCCAATGTCAGATTGGGCGGGGACCCCAATGTCAGATTGGGGGGAGGGAGTTGATAAGATTGGAAGGGGCAATCCAAGAAAGACTGAGATTTCACGAGCTAAACCCCACATACTCAAAAGGTCGCCCCGGTTGGCAGGTATTTCCAGTTCAAAAATTTCGTCGCCGTTCTGGGAAAGTTTCTCCTGGGAATGCAAGCCAATATCTGCCAGACCGGATAATAATTCGGAAAATGAAATTTCCGCGGCCGGGAGTAATTCCTGCAGCCAGTTAAAAGAGTAGCGCATTGACTTTTACATAACGGACACAGTAAAATAA
>CAZVUE010000210.1:0-2132 GCA_964630335.1 uncultured bacterium
GTCCTGATTCCCAAATCAGCGGCATAAACCTTTTTCGGAGACATAATTTTCTCATTGGTTTTTCCACATCGGGGAAGAAGGTAAATAAGGTGGGTGTCAGCAAACATTTCCAGGTATCTTTTGGCGGTATCAGGGGAAATGCGCAAGATATGAGCCATTTTGTTGATACTTGCCACCTTGCCGGCACGTTCCATAAGAAGCATAAAAAAATCTTTTAGAATTTGTGGCTGTTTGATATTATGAACCGCAGCGATATCTTTATAGATGATGTCGTCCACCAACTCTTTTAGGTAGGCTATATCACTACGTAAGACATATTCCGGCAAGCCTCCGGTGTTCAGATATTCTTCAAAATACTTTTCTTGCAAAAGGGAATCGCTCTTTCCTATCGCTATCTTTTTAAATTCCAGGTATTCCTGGAAATCAAGCGGCAAAACATTGATGATAGTACTTCTTCCGGTCAGGTACGGTTTTTTGCTCTTAAGGACTGACGTACTGGAAGAAGAGGCGTATATTTTGACATTTTGGCTGTCATAAAGATTTTTCAACTGCAGTTCAAAATGTTCCTGATAGGCTATTTCATCCAGGAATAGATATATCTTCTCCCGGAACCGGATTTTGTGAACTTTTCTGTATTCTTCTACTATTTCCAGGATTGATTTCTTGGCGACTAAATAATCATCAAGGCTGATATAAAAAATATGTTTTGGCGAAACCTTTTCTGTTTCAATCAGATGCCTGATGAAAAGCTTCAACAAAGTGGTTTTACCTACGCGGCGCAAACCGGTCAAAAATAAGATTTCCTTTGAAGGAAAGCGTTTTTTTAGTAATACCAGGACCGATGGTCTTTCAAAAACATCTTCCAATTCAATTTTACCTTCCCACCAGGGGTTGTAACGATACAGAATTTCCTCCATAGAGTCCTCCTGGTGTGTATTATACGATGCCATCGTATAAAAAGTCAAGAAAGTATACGATACCGTCGTATACTATGAGTTTAGCAAATAAGGGGATAAATGTGATAAAATTTATGGGAAAACAATGACGAATCGAGAAAGATTTATTGAGGCGTTACTCTTTGGGAAGCCGGATAAGGTTCCCTTTATGCCGGGCGGACCCCGGGAATCTACCTTAGTTAGGTGGTATGAAGAAGGTCTGCCAAAAAGCCGGGACTGGTACGAGGTTCTTTTGGAGAGGCTCGGCCTCCCTGAAGAACCATCCCGGGAACGGATAAGTTTAGAAATTGACTTCCGGATGTCCCCCCAGTTTGAGGAGAAGGTTTTAGAGCATAAGGATGGCCATTACATCGTCCAGGACTGGATGGGTGCGATTACCGAGATTTCAGATAAGTACGACTATACCTACATCCGTTCCTCAAAAGATTTTGTTACCCGCAAGTGGCACAAGTTTCCGGTTGAGAACCGGAGAGATTGGGAAGAGATGAAGAGGAGGTTTGACCCGAAGACGCAGGGCCGGTATCCAGTAGACCTTTCCGAAAGGTGCGCAAAGTTGCAAGACCGGGACCACGTTCTGACCATCGCCTTCAACGGTCCTTTCTGGCAGTTGCGGGAATGGTGCGGTTTTGAGAACCTGTGTTTGTTTATGGCTGAAAACCCGGATTTTGTAATGGAGATGACCCGGTTCTGGCAGAATTTTGTCCTGGCAGTTTTGGAACCGGTCCTTTCCCGGGTAGCGCCGGACCATATTCTTATCTCTGAAGATATGGCTTACAAGGTGAAGAGTATGATTTCACCGGCTATGGTCCGGAAGTTTCTGATGCCGGTCTGGCAAGCCTGGACAGCCAGGATTAGAAAGAGCGGTTGCCCTGTAATTGAGGTGGATTCTGACGGATATATTGAAGAGTTAATTCCGCTGTGGATTGAGTCCGGTATCAATGTCTGTTCTCCGATTGAGGTTGCCGCCGGCAACGATTTACTTGCGTATCGAAAGCGGTTCGGCAAAAATATGGCTTACCGGGGCGGCATTGACAAGCGCGCCATCGCTAAAGGCGGTAAAGTGCTGGAAGACGAAGTTATGCGGGTTGCCCCTTCCCTCCTGAAAGATGGAGGTTATATCCCTTCCTGTGACCACGGAGTGCCGCCGGACATCTCCTGGCAGAACTTTATTGAGTA
>CAZVUE010000211.1:0-2132 GCA_964630335.1 uncultured bacterium
AAGACACTCAGTTCCAGCGTGCGGTTGACCTTCTAAAAGGTATTTCGGTCTTCCAGCCCTAAACACCCCATCTGCTAACGCAGACACCCCTCTGGAAGAGGGGAATGTAAGGCTAATTCAAATGAAACGTAACCCCCTTCCGTTTCTAATATTAATTGCGATTATTCTCTGGGCGGTTGTTATTATCTTAAAACACCCGGAGGTAATCAAAACTTTTTATCCCGACAAGAAGACCGTAAAACCGGTCGTGCTGGCAAAACTGCCTAAGATTCCGATTCCCCTTCTTCCCAGACCCCAGAAACCACAGATTGCCATCATCATTGACGACTTTGGATATAACTTTGACGAGTTCAACTCCCTGCACCAACTATATCTTCCCGTAACCATCTCGGTCTTACCAAACCTACCTTCCTCCCGAAGAACCGCGGACTTCGCCCGGGCGGCGGGCTATGAGGTTTTACTCCACCTGCCGATGGCACCAAAAGAGAAGAAGAACCTGGAGAAAGGAACCATCGCTCCCGGAATGGACGCCAAAGCGGTACGACAACAGATAGAAGCCGATTTGGCTTCGGTAGGTCCGGTCTCCGGAGTCAACAACCATATGGGTTCCTCAGCCACCACGGATACCATGTTAATGGAGACGGTTCTTTCGGACCTGGAACACCGAAATCTTTTCTTTGTGGACAGTGTCACCTCTACCCGGACAATTGCTTTTGAAACGGGTCGGGAACTTGGGGTACCCGTAGTCCGAAGGGACGTCTTCCTGGATAATAATCCGGATAGAGAATATATTAAGGGACAGATTCGGCAACTGATGAGAAAGGCGCAGATTAACGGCCGGGCCATCGGTATCGGTCATCCCCACCCTGAGACTTTCCTCGCCATAAAAGAGATGCTGCCGGAAATGGAAGCGGCCAGCATCTCGTTGGTTACAATCTCCAAGATGCTCGCACGGTAATATAAAGAAACTTCTCGTTACACGGCACTAGGTCCAGCCTAATTTTGCCAGAATATCCCGGGCTTCACCTTCGTTAGAACAGCTGGTCTGGATAAGCAGCCCTTCGGGCTTGAGGTTCTCCAGAACCAGCGGAATCCATTTCTCAATACCTGCTTTCTCAAACTTAGCGCCGGAAACCCACTGGATAGCGTTAAGTTTAGGTATTTCCAAAAGAATGTCCAAATGCTGTAATGCCTCAACGCCATCCAGGTGGTAGATGGAATAGTCTAAATAGTTTATTTCGGAGAGGAGTTCTTCCAGAAAAAATTCCCGGTACATTTTTGCAGAAACCAGGCAGGAAAAGTCGTTCTGGACCGAGTACACTTTGCCTGGAGCCCAGATGGAAATCCAGCAGATAGTTCCCGGCTGGTTATCTTTAATGATTCGGTAGGAGTCATCGTAGACCTTCTGCCAGGCTTGATAAAGTTTACGCATGGCGGATTTAACCCCTTCCGGATTCTCTATCAAATCCACCGATGCCTTTTCCGGCCCCCCCCTTAGGACCGAAAGAGCATCAAAACCGCCGTGGAGGTCAGTGAAACCAACCAGGTACTTGCCTTTTCCCCTTTCTACCGCATAACGGGTAAGGTCTAACGTCTTGCGGTAGAACGGATTATCATCTTTAATCTCTAAACGGGTAAGGTCCTGGTAGTTAGATATGACTTTTGACCAATTGACCCAGGAGGTGCTTTTTGAATCTTCGGATAGTTTCAGGTCTGCTCCCAGAAAAGCGGAGAAGACATCCGGACCCAAATTAGGCCAGAAAAAAGGCACCGATAGTCCGCCGTAGAAGGTGTTTTTGCAGGTTGCTTCAAAATAGTCTAAAATTCGTTCCGGTGTTTCGTTTAAGACCACCTTAGGCTCACTCCAGTTACCCCTCACCCCTCCCTCTCCCTCAAGGGGAGAGGATGAAGGTGAGGGTAAAATGGCATCCCTTGGTGCAGTTATTGCAATGGCGACCCGGTCCAGAACCTCACCCTGCCAGAAAGCCCGATAGTATGGCTCCAGATCTTCAAACTCCGGCTTATACTCCATCATTTCCCCCAGTATATATTATATCCTAAAATTTGACGGTTTTAAAGAAAAAATGGTATCCTCTAAACCATTGAGGAGGAGGGTAAATAAATGAAACTGA
>CAZVUE010000212.1:0-2121 GCA_964630335.1 uncultured bacterium
AGGTCTTCTTCTTTATGAGTACCTGCCAGGTAATTGGAGATTAAACAACGACCGTACGCCGGATAGTCCTCATCCGAAACGATGGTAACCTTACCCCTGTCGTCCACCTTTCGGATACTCTCCGCTCCGTTGATTCCCGCGATACAATTGCCAATTATCAGATACTGTTTGGCACGCATACTTTTTCCCTTTTTTTGAGTTTTGACTTATCCGAGCGCAGGCGGGATTTAAACTCTGCGGCGGTACCAAAAAATATCGCCCGGGTGGGACAGGCATCCACACAGGCGGGTTCTTCTCTGCCCTGACACAGGTCACAGCGCAGGGCAATCTTATTCTTCCTGCCCGGTTTGATTACGCCGAAAGGGCAGACCATAACGCACATCCAGCAGCCGGCGCACCTTTTCTCATTTAGAGTAACCAGACCGGTCTCCGGGTCTTTGGAAAGGGCACCGGAGATGCAGGCATCAAGACAGTATGGTTCTTCGCAATGCCGGCACTGGAGAGGAAAGGTCACCAACTGGGAACTCATCTCCACTTTGGTTCGGGAAGAGGGACGCTCGGTCAGGGATAAGAACAGGTCCTTCGCCTGGGAATGTTCCACCGCGCAGGCGATTTCACAACTCCGGCAGGCCAAACACTTTTCAGGATTAACGAATATTCTGTCCATAAAAAAGATGTAGGGCAAACCTTTAGAGCCTGCCCCTGCATGTTTCAAGCAGGGGTTTGCGAATACCCTGTCAGACCTTTGGTCTGCCACCCCTTTTGAAAAAGGGGAATGCAAGGCTGAAGCCTTGCCCTACGTTACGTCTTTACCTTTGAGGAATAAGGTTATTTATCGCTTGACGGACCAGTTTGACCGCTTCAGGATGGCGCATAACCAGAATGTCAGCCCCTGCCAGAAGAAGGGTAATGCCGGTCAGAGCCTCCAAAAGTATTCCCCGTTTTTCCACATCGCCTAATTTCGGGTCTTCTTCCTGGGTGGTCTTGGCCTCTTTCTTCTTCCAGACATCAGTGGCGAAGTTAGCGAGCATGGGAAACTGCAACTTCTTATCGGCCTGAGTTAAGGCAGCCTGACGCGCCCGCTCCATCACCGTGAAGGTATACTCTATTCCGTACCCTAAACTGCAGCCGCCGATATTGGGGTCAACCAGAATCTGGTCATCCGGAACGCCTAAATCTCCCAGCAAAATATTCAACTGTTTGGCAAGATTGATATCAATGGGAGTAGAAGCCACTATGGTATGTTTATAGGCAATAGCGGCCGCGCCGATTTTCTTGTAATTTTTGTCCGTAGCCGGACCCAGAATTAGTTTTCTATCCTGACAGACCTCAGCGATTTTAGGCAGAACTTCGGCGTCCTTATCCGCGCTTTCGCAACCCCAGACAATCATAGGCACCGAAACCGCTGACGCCACTTCCTTTACAATCGGAGCCGCCTCTTCGGCAGACCGGTTCAAGCCATTGGGGTCAGTACTGACCAGACGGAGGCAGACCATCTCCGCATTACATTCGACAACGGTCTTCTTCGCCCAGGCAGACGGGTCGCCAAGAACATCTTTAAACAACGTCCCCTCTCCGGCTGTCCAATCTTCCGGCCTGGTATCGTAGACCTCAAAGGCGATGCGGGGAGGGTTGGGCATCGGCCCTTCAAAAAGGCGGAACGGATAACTGGTCTCCCCGCCTACCGTTATCGTCTTTTCGCCCTGGCCAACCTTGACTTCGCTTATCTTGCCCGAATAAGTAATCTTCGGAATCTCCAAAGCCATCTTCTCTCCCCCCCGACGTTTTACATCAATAATCGTAGGGGCTTGATTTATCAAGCCCGCGGGCGCCATGAATGGCGCCCCTACGTCAATCTATTTAAAATGGTTTCGCCTTCTTTCAATAATTCCGGACAGGTTTCAAATAAAGATGCGCCCTTTAAACCGGCGTCTTTTATCTCTTTATGGTAAGAAAGAAAGCCCAGAAATTCAAAACCTTTAAGTCTGTCCGTAATGAACTTTCGGTCTTCTTCTCCGGCAATCTTGTTACCGACCACCCCTATCTTTTTGATGCCGATTTCCCCAGCCAGATTCCTGATATGAAGGCTGGTTTCGATACTGAGCGGGCTGGGTTCCGCCA
>CAZVUE010000213.1:0-2114 GCA_964630335.1 uncultured bacterium
AAATTGAAGAAAATGTTGAGGTGATAGAAAAAGGCGAACCGGTCCAGGTAAACCTATTTTGAGGTAAAGGAAAAACGATGGTAAGAGAGATGCTTGTCCTGACGCTGCTTACGACGACCAGCGTCCAGGACTGCGGTTTGCTGGACAAGATTTTGCCCGGGTTTGAAAAAAAGTTTCAGTGCCAGGTCAGGGTGGTTGCGGTTGGCTCCGGCGCTGCCTTCCGATTGGGTAAGGATGGACAGGGTGACATCCTCCTGGTCCATGAACCGGAAGGTGAACAGAACTTCATTCGGGAAGGTTACGGTACAAGAAGATATCCGGTGATGAGTAACGAATTCATCCTGGTGGGACCAGAGGAAAAAGAATTTAAAGAGAAGAGCGATTTAATAAAGATTTTACGAGAAATTTGTGATTCCCGGTGGAAATTCGTTTCCCGGGGGGATAATTCCGGTACCCACCAAAGAGAACTGGACCTCTGGAAAAAAGCCGGGATTAAACCAAAAGACTCCTGCTACTTAGAAACCGGCCAGGGAATGATTGAAACCTTAAGGGTAGCCAATGAAAAAGGAGCGCTCGCCTTGACCGACAACGCTACTTTTTTCCGGCACCAGAACGAACTGCAGGATTTAAAGGTGTATTATGCGAGAGGGCAGGAACTGATTAACCAATACAGTTTGATTCCCGTCTCTCCGGAAAGATTCCCTAAGGCTAATCATAAACTGGCTTTAAAACTGGTGGACTATTTCTTGAGTTCAGAGGTTCAAAATTACATCAAGACTTTCGGCAGTGAGTGGGGTCACCAATTCTTTAAGCCAGCCGTAAAATGAATGCCTACCTGGAAGAAATACGGGAAGTGCTCCTTCTTTCCCTGGGTACCTGTACGGTCTCACTCTCCCTGGTCTTCATCTTCGGACTACCCTTAACCCTGTTCCTCTTTCTAAAAAAATTCTCCCGGAAAAATCTTATCCTTGCTTTGTGCCAGTCTTTGCTGTTTATACCTTCGGTAACACTCGGTCTTCTTCTCTATTTCCTTTTACGAAGAAATGGGGTTCTGGGTAGTCTGGAACTCCTTTACACACCCGGCGCCTTAATCATTGGCCAGTTCCTTTTGATTATCCCCCTTTTTGTTGCTTTAAGTTACCACCTCCTGCGCAGTCTTGGAACAGAATACCTGGAACAGGTCATTTCTTTAGGGGCTAATCTTTTCCAATTGGGGTTCGCTGTCTTCCGAAAGTGTCGCCCTCAAATTCTTGCGGCCGTAATCATCTGCGGAAGCAGGGTGTTGAGCGAAACCTCTATGGCGATGATTCTGGGTGGAAACATTAAGGGACAGACCAGGCTCTTCACTACCGCAATAGTTCTCCACACAATGCGCGGTGAATTTGAAATAGCGGTCCTTCTCGGACTGGTCTTATTCCTGATTTCGGCCGGATTAGGTTTCCTCTTTATCTTATTCCAGAAAGATGGAACTGCAGATTAAAAATTTAGGCAAGAGTTTTTCTCAGAAAGAGGTCTTAAAAAACCTCCACCTGGAGGTTGGTGTAGGGAATCTGGTCCTGATTGTGGGTAGAAATGGTACAGGCAAAACCACGCTTCTGAGAATTATAAACCGCCTGGAAAGGCCCGATACCGGAGAGGTATTATATCGGTCTGAAGGACAAGAAAAAAAATTCCTCTGTCAAAAAGAAAACCGGGATTTACTCTTTCAAAGGAGAATGGTATTGGCACCCCAGACACCAATCGTTTTCCCCGGTTCGGTATATCAAAATGCCATTTACGGGGTAAGAATCAGACGCCAAAAACCTGAAATTTCTGTGGTCCAGGACCTGTTGGAAAGGTTTGACCTTATTCCAGCAAAAAATTTGCCCGCCCAGAAGGCATCCCTGGGACAGAAACAGAAATTGTCTTTGGTTCGGGCATTACTCATCCCTTGCGAACTTTATCTTTTGGATGAGCCTGACAACAACCTGGATGAATCAGGTCTGAAAACCCTCTTTGATTTGCTTTCTTATTTAAAAACCAGAAGAAAAACTATTTTAGTCACCACCTCCTGCCTACCCCGACTGGCTCAATTGAACTATGACCATATCTATCTCCTGGAAGATGGAAAACTA
>CAZVUE010000214.1:0-2099 GCA_964630335.1 uncultured bacterium
CGCAGTTCCGTATGAAGTTCCAGTCTGGGGTCAGCATCCAGAATCTCCCAGGCGGTCTTACGGCCGCTCTGCAATAAATCCAGATCGCGCCTCAGATTTGCCAGACGCAAAGGCGGTAAACCATGCTGCCGCTCTCCCAGAACCTCACCTTCACCCCGCAGGACCAGGTCATCTTCAGCCAGTTCCTGGCCCTCTGAGGTGGAAGCAAAAATCTCTAAACGTTCCGCTGCCCGGTCGTTTTGGAATTCACTGATAACCAGACAGAGCGCTTCTTCAAACTGCCGGCCGATACGGCCCCGCATCTGATGTAGTTGCGCTAAACCAAAACGCTCCGCATCCTCTACCAGAAGGAGGTTTGCTTCCGGCAGGTCAATACCCACCTCAACCACTGAGGTCGCTACCAGAACCTTGTACTTCCCTTCCCGAAACCCCGCGATGACCCTTTCCTTTTCTTCTAAAGGAAGACCACCGTAGATTAAGGCTGGCTGCCAGTGCGGAAATTTAGCCGTAACCTCTTCCATAAGAGGTTTAGCGCCAACTACACCTTTGGCCGTCCCCTTTAACCGGCTGGATACTACGTATCCCTTCTTACCCTGGACCAGATACCGGTCAAACAACCGGTAAGCAGCCTCCCGTTCTTCTTTCCGGAAGAGATAGGTGGCAACCCGGCGTTTGCCCCGGGGCGAGAGACTGCTCAGGTCTATATCGCCGTAAAGGGTAAGGGCTAACGTTCTGGGAATCGGCGTAGCGCTCATCAGGAGGAGGTGTACTCCCTTTCCTTTCTCGCCTAAGACGTCCCGCTGATTGACGCCAAACTTATGCTCCTCATCGATGATGGCTAAAGAGAGGGAGGGGAAAGCCAAATCCTCGGAAAGGAGGCTATGGGTACCAATCACTATCGATATTCTGCCTTCAGCCACACCGGTCTTAACCGCCTCTTTATCCTGCCGGCTAACTCCGCTGACCAAAAAAGCCACTTCTCTGCCGGCTTTGGCAAAGATGCGCTGGAGGTTAAGGAAGTGCTGTTCTGCCAGAATTTCGGTCGGCGCCAAAAAAGCGGCCTGTCCGCCGGAAAGCACAATATAAAAGATGGCGCCGGCCGCCACTAAGGTTTTGCCGGAACCAACCTCACCGGTCAAAATCCTGTGCATCGGGTAATTTTTCTGGAGGTCAGCGACAATCTCTTTCAACGCGGACCGCTGGCTTTCGGTAAGGGGGAAATCAAGTAACCCCTGAAATTTAGCAAAGAAATCCTGAAACTCTATCTTTTCCGACTCCCCATCCGGAAGATGGGGTCCCCGCGTCGGACGGAACCGACTACGTCGGACGCCGCTGGAAGATTCTGTTTCACTCTCGTCAATCTTCAAAATCTGATTCTTCTGTCTCTCCAATCTGCGGTGCCGTAACGCAGAACTCAGGAAGAAGAACTCCTCAAAGATTAGACATTCGCGTGCTTTCTTCAGGTCGGTAGACGTTACCGGAAAGTGGATATTCTTCAGGGCATAGTACTGGTTTCCCAGGTTCATTTCATTCCGCACTGCAAAAGGGATGATGTCCGTAAATCCGCCCCGGTTATCCTTCAACGCCTCCCAGAGGATAAGGTGGAAACTGCGCTGGCTCAAGCCTTCCGGAAGCCGGTATAAGGAGACGATGCGGCCGGTTTCAAGAGATGCCTTGTGCTCACCTACGATTTCAAAAGCTGGGTGGACCATCTGCTTTTCACCCTGGTAAACTTCAATCCGTCCGGAGACGAACACGGTCTGCCCCGGCTTAAAAACATCCTTAAGGTAGGACTGGTTGAAGAAGGTGGCGAAAAGAACTCCGGTGCCGTCACTCAGGCCTACCGTAAAGATACGCTTGCCTCTGAACCCGTCCTTCGAGCCTGAGGTTAAAACTTCAGCCCGGATAGTTGCGGTCTGGCCCGGAATGGTCTCCGCAATCTTATTGGTCTTCTTCCGGTCCTCGTAGCGTCTGGGGAAATAGTAGAGGAGGTCAAAGATGGTGTGGACGCCCATTTTAGCGAAGATTTCGCTCTTCCTGGGCCCCACTCCTTTCAGATACCGAACCGGCGTACTCAGGTCCATTAGTAAATCCAAATA
>CAZVUE010000215.1:0-2090 GCA_964630335.1 uncultured bacterium
TTTTCCATCAACCGCCTGTCTCATTCAAAAAAAATTGGGTGCTAAAAACGCTTTCGCTTTTGACATCGCCGCAACCTGTTCGGGTTTTCTTTATGGTTTGGCAATTGCCAGGGGGTTAATCGTTTCCGGACAGTACCGCAATGTCCTTTTGGTAGCTGCGGATACGATGAGCCGGGTGACCGACTACACTGACCGGTCCACCTGTGTTCTGTTGGGTGATGGCGCCGGCGCGGCTTTCCTGTCGGTTAGCAGGGAGGATTCTATTCTGGGAGATTGCCTCTTTTCTGACGGTAATCTATCAGAAATTTTGCTGGTCCCGGCCGGCGGAAGCCGTCAGCCGGCCAGCCAGAAGACCGTAGAACAAAGGCTGCACTTTATGAAGATGGATGGCCAGGCTCTTTTTAAGGTTGCGGTTCAGGCGATGAGTGGAGCCGCCCGGCAGGCTTTGGAAAAAGCCGGTGTCGCCCAGGAACAAATATCCCTGCTGATTCCTCACCAGGCGAATCTGCGGATTATCCAGGCACTGGCTAAAAATCTCAACTTCCCGATAGAAAAAATCTTTTTGAACATCCATCGGTACGGGAACATCTCTGCGGCATCGGTGGTGGTAAGTTTAGATGAAGCCATATCAACCGGCCTGGTTAAAGAAGGAGACCTGGTGCTTTTCTGTAGTTTTGGTGCCGGCTTGACCTGGGCCGCCACCGTATTGCGCCTTTAGACAATACGGGTCTCTTTGCCCTTCCCACTTGACACATTTCCCAAAAGGGTGTTAGAATAGAAGCAAAGGGGGTAACGTATTATGGAAACAAAAGAGGCGCTCAGGGGATTGGATGAAGATTTTCAGGCGGTAGGAATAAGGATTGTTGACGCAAAGAGAAGAATCGGTTTAGGCGAAAAAATTGTAAGGCTAATTCCTAAAACGCCGGAGGCATATAAGGTTTTTGTTGGCAAAGAAGGCGATATCTTACTGCGGCCTGTTGTTGCCATTCCAAGCAGAGAAGCCTGGATCTATCAGAACCCTAAAGTTCTTTCGCAGATCCGCCAGGGTCTTTCAGAAGCAAAACAGGGGAAAACCCAAAAAGTTAAAAACTTAACCAGCTTCCTGAAAGAATTATGAAGTTTGTCCTATTTTTCACGCCAGCGGCAACGCAAGCGTTGAAGAATATCAAGCGGGATGCCGGTTTAGAAAAAAGATATAAAGCAGTTGTGAAGGCGCTGCACCTTCTCAGCGAAAACCCAAAACACCCCGGATTACAAACCCACGCGTATTCTTCATTATCAGGCCCAAACGCTGAAAAGGTTTTTGAAGCATACGCCGAACAGGACACTCCGGCTGCTTATAGGATTTTTTTTTATTACGGACCGTCGCGAGGAGAAATTACAATTTTTGCAATTACTCCACACATATAAAAACGAACTATCAGGTTTTAGGTTGTAGAGGATTCGTGCAGCCTCTTGACAAATAAGTAAAAGTATACTAAAATCAGATATACGAGGTGGAAACCATGGAAAGATTAACCTATTCAGTAAAGGTGTCCCTGGACGTAAAAGAGAAGGTAAAGGACTTCTGTGAACGCTACGGAATCAAGCAGAGCTACTTTGTAGAAACGGCCCTATCCGAAAAACTCGCCAGAGAGGAAACTGTCCAGGACATCCTGGAACTAAAAAGATTGAAGGACCTGGAGCCCCAGGCCATTTCTTTTGAGGAATACCTAAAAGGGCGGAATGTATAGCATTCAAATTCTTCCCCCGGCCGGAAAGGATCTTGACGAGTTTAAGGGAAAACTCTTTACCGCCCTGAAGGAGAAAATTCAAGAGTTGAAAGTCAACCCGCGCCCCTCCGGTTGCGAAAAATTGACCGCGGAAGAAGGCTATCGGATAAGAGTCAGAAACATCAGAATTCTTTACCGGGTTGACGATAAGACCAAAACGGTTTTTATTTATAGAGTTAGGCACCGCCGCGAAGTTTATCGGATGCATTGACGGCGCCCAACCCAACGGCGCAAAACTTCAGGGCAAATGGAGAATTCGTTTGATTAACAGAAGAACATTGTGGTATACTTTGTGGCGATTGGCTGGAGCCGGTTGGC
>CAZVUE010000216.1:0-2070 GCA_964630335.1 uncultured bacterium
ATACCGGCGCTTTTTTGCGCACCACGATGGCGGGCCTGGTTCTTTTTGGCGTTCCGCCCGAGGAATACTGGCCGTATAAAGTAGAAGATTTTGACCGGGAACCACCTGCCTTTTGCTATGCCTTTGCCCAGAATTACCAGACCATTCAGTACCTCCGGCTTGACCCGGCGGGAACCGCTGAGGAGGAACTTTTAAAGACAATCAAAACGTATTTGACTGCCGGTATTCCTTCTATGTTTGGGTTCACGGTCTATACTTCTATCGCTCAGGCAGATGGCGGTAAGATACCTTTTCCTCAGCCGGGGGAAAAGGTTCAGGGTGGCCATGCGGTTGTGGCGGTTGGTTACGACGATAAGATGAAGATTAAGAATAATAATCCGGGAGGAATAGAGACCACCGGGGCTTTAATCATACGGAATTCCTGGGGGAAAGAATGGGGTGAGGATGGCTACGGCTGGCTTCCCTACCAGTATATCCTTTCCGGGTTGGCCATTGACTGGTGGTGCCTTCTGAAGAACGAATGGATTGACACCGGAGAGTTTAAACTTTAAAAAGATGAAAAAGACGCAAGCGAAAAAGGGGATAGAGACACAGGCTTTACACGCTGGTCAGGAACCTGACCCGGTAACCGGTGCCAGGGCGGTGCCGATTTATCAGACCACAAGTTACGTCTTTAAGGGAACCGAACACGCCGCGAACCTCTTTGCCTTAAAAGAATTCGGGAACATTTATACCCGGCTTATGAATCCAACCACCGACGTTCTGGAAAAGAGGCTGGCTGATCTGGACGGCGGCAGTGGTGGTTTAGTGGTCTCTTCCGGACAGGCGGCGATTACGTTAGCGATACTCAACATTACTAAGACAGGTCAGAATATCGTCTCCAGCAGTTACCTCTACGGCGGTACCTATAACCTTTTTCACTACACTTTGCCCAGGATGGGAATCGAAGTCCGTTTTGTTGACTCTTCAAAACCGGAAAATTTTGAGAAGGTTGTTGATAAGAATACGCGGCTTCTCTACACCGAATCCATCGGTAACCCCAAAAACAACGTTGACGATTACCCGGGAATCGCGGAAGTGGCACACCGAAATGGAATTCCGTTTATCATTGATAATACGGTTTCTCCGCCACCGCTCTTACAGCCAATGAAATTAGGCGCGGACATCGTGGTCTATTCCCTGACCAAATTTTTGGGCGGTCACGGGACCAGTTTAGGCGGAGCGATTGTAGATAGCGGTACTTTTAACTGGGCAAACGGCAAGTTCCCGGAGATTACCGAACCTGACCCTTCGTACAATGGTCTATCCTACTGGGCTGCCTTCGGAAACCACAAGAAAGCAAAGGTCCCCGGTCTGGCTTACGTTCTTAAAGCCAGGGTTCAGTTGCTTCGGGACATCGGCCCCTGTATTTCTCCTTTTAACTCGTTTTTAATTCTCCAGGGGGTGGAAACACTTCCCTTGAGGGTGCGTCAGCATTCTAAAAACGCCCTTGAAGTTGCCCGCTGGTTAGAAAGACATCCTGCGGTTGACTGGGTCAATTATCCCGGTCTACCTGACCATCCGGACCACAGCCGGGCAAAGAAGTTTTTGAAAGAAGGTTTTGGAGCCATAATCGGTTTTGGTATCAAAGGAGGTAAAAAGGCTGGCCGGAAATTGATTGATTCCGTGAATCTGATTTCTCACCTGGCTAATATCGGCGATGCCAAAACCCTGATTATCCACCCGGCCACCACCACCCACCAGCAGTTGACCCTGGAGGAACAGGTCAGTACCGGCGTTACCGAAGATTACGTGCGCCTTTCCGTAGGGCTGGAGAACGTTAAAGACATTATCGCTGACTTGGACCAGGCTCTTTCTGCCAGCCAGCGGTAAAAAACCAAAGGTGTCATTCCGGCACGTAACAAGCCGGAATCTATCTTGTAAGTCCGAGATTCCCGCTTTAAGCATGCGGGAATGACAACATACGGGAGACAATGATGAAGATAGCGAAAGATATCACGGGTCTGGTAGGCAACACACCTTTGGTAAAACTAAATAAGGTAACCGAAGGTCTGAAGGCAGAGGTAGTGG
>CAZVUE010000217.1:0-2069 GCA_964630335.1 uncultured bacterium
CAGTTTGTCTTCTATCTGTAAACAGAGAATGACTTCGTCCCGGTTGCATGTCTGCCTTTCGTAGTTTTTAACCAATCGTGAAAAAATAGAACCGACTTCTTGATGGTTCTTTTGCGCCCGGCCCAGAACAATCTTTTCCGCCGGGTCTTCAGGCTTTATTTCTGATAGGAGTTTTGACAAAGAGTTATACTTTATCTGCCACTCGGTCTGCGTTTCTTTTTTATGGTGTAGCAAATACTCATTGAGTAATGAATTCATCTCGGAAACACCTTTGACCACCTCATAGACTACGCTGCTGCTTTTAATTGCTTTATTTACTTTCTGAGAGGCTAAAGAAAGAATAAGTCCGATAGCCAAAGCTATTCCTAAGGAAAATACGGTACTGATCTGTAATTTAGTCGTAATCTTCATAATAACATCATAAGGTAACCTAATCTCATCTAAGACTGTACATCTTCAGAATTTAGTCTGAAACAGTCACCTGTTTTGGGGATTTGCGGTTTGGTACCGGCAGGTCATTCCCCGTTCAGGATACTGGACAAATGTTATCACTTTTGCAGAATCCGGTAAAGGGACACGAAATCCTAATGCCTCACGTAAGAATCTATACGAAGGATAGATTCCGCCGCCTCACTTAAATTATACACGAAGTCCTCCTGTTTCTGCACTCCCTTTTGTTCTTTTCGCAGTCTCTTTTTTGCCACCGAAAGATCAATTAATTTATTCTGGAGTTTTTCCATCTCCCGCTTCAGTTGGGCCGGATTGATCTGGTCGTAGAGCCGGGTTAAGGTCTCTTTTGTTTTCTCCGGTATTTCGGGTATTTCCAGTACGCGGCGGTAGGGCGTTCTGGGGGCGTCGTATGTTTTTTTGACCTTCGTGCCCACCCGCTCTTTTTTAATCAGTTTTCTCAACGGCTGGAAGTAGTTGGTATAGAAGGAAAGAAACCGGTAGAGCCGGTTGAGTATTTTTTGTTCTTCTTCGGTGTCATACCGGCGGTAACCCACCATCTTTCGGACCACGGAAAAGTTCTTCTGCTCCACGTAGCAGTTATCGTTCTTGCGGTAAGAGCGGCTTCTGGTGAAGGTGATATTTTCAGCCAGACAGTATTCGTAGAGGGGGTGGTTAATAAATTCACCGCCATTGTCAGAATCTATACCCAGGATGGGGAAGGGAAATCGGCTTCGGTGATTCTTTAAGCCTTCAAAGACCCAGATTCGGGCTTTGTTCTTAACCGCTTCCGTCTCGGTCCAGCCGGTGAAGATATCGGTGGCCGTTAGCGTCTGGATATAGAAGCCATCGATGTATCCGCCGTCGTGTCCGACCAGGTCCACTTCAATGAAACCGGGCTTATTTTCATCCCATTCGGAGAAGGTCCTGATTTTTATCTGGCTCTTTAAGAGCATCCCGGGTTTCGTGGTGGACTTTCCCCTGATCTGCCACTTTTCTCTTTCGCCTTTCAAGAGCCAGTCAATGGTGGCCGCGCTCATCTCAAGGATTTTTTTCCGGATGGCAGGGTCTATGACAATCTCCCGGAATTTCTCTAAGACCGGCACGATCTCCTTCAGGAAAGGCTTCAACCTCTTGCCGCAAGGGTAGTTGAGAATTCCCCAGACCTTTTTTAACGGAGGTAAAACAGATTGGTCGTAAATCCTTAGCCTGATTCGCTTCTTCTTTAGTTTCGGGTCTTTTACCAGGACAATCTTATCCCAGTTCTTAAGGCGTCGACTGATTTCCCGGCCCCAGTTGCTCAATATCCAGGAGGCATAGCTGCGGTTGTAGCCGGTTGTGGCCACAAACTCATCCAGTATCCCGCCTTTATCTTTTTTCCTCGCTTTCCGATACCGTCTGGCCACTTCTTTGGTAATTGCCTTCTTCTCGCTCATTATTAGCCCCATTCACCGCCTCCCTTGGCTCGCCGTAGCACTTAGCGCGAAGGCGGCCTTCATTCTGCTTATCTTACCAGAGGCAGTACGCTTTCAGATAGATTTCTTAGGTACGGGTTCCCTTACCATTGAATTGGTAAGGGGGCATCGATTCGGTTTCGTATAGATTTTAGATGAGGCACTTCG
>CAZVUE010000218.1:0-2062 GCA_964630335.1 uncultured bacterium
ACCAGTAAATTATATCTGCTCTCTTTCATCGGCACCAATGAACTGTTCGGAGACTTCCCGGCTATCTCTTTAAAACAGGAAGATTACAATGTCACTCTGTACTCTGAAAACAAAGAGGAGGTTACTGAAACTCCGGAGGAATTGACCGATGAGGAACGCCTGACTTTCCTCGGCATCGAAAAACAGATGGTTTCTCTTCAGGGGAAAAACCTGGTCGTTTCCCTTAAACTTTCCCGGCCGGTAGTAGGGACGGTGGGATTGTCGGTTTATCTGTTCGGATACCGGAAGGACAAACCTTTCCCGAATATGCCAAAATTGCACGTGGCGTTCGGTGCGGTGGAACACCGTATCTTTGACCAGACCAAGCGGCTTCCCTTGGATACGGTATTGGTAAAGCGTAATTCAAAAGAGATAACCCTTACGGTCCCGCTGGAAGTCCCGGGAAACCCTGAGATAGTTTTAGCCAATGCGCAGACCTACCTGGGCGAAGTGCCGCTGGACCAGGCCGCCTGGCGGGTAATTGAGATAGGGAAGTGATTGTAGCCTGGGCTGGAGGGTCGGTAGGGACGGCCGTCAGGATAGAGAACCCTGATACCAAAAGATTTTCTGGTGATTTCGCCGACGATAAAAAAACCTGCTTTCTTCACCACTTCCGCCTGGTTTGGTCTTACCGTAAAAAGTAGTTCAAACTCCTCGCCACTTATCAGCGCCTCTTCTTTGGAAATACCTTTTATTGCAGGAATCTCCGCTAAAAAGATTCTGCCGCCAACCTTACTCCGTTCCGCAATCCGGTTAAAATCACTTAACAGGCCGTCAGAAATATCAATCATCGCAGTAGCAGAAAAGCGCCGTTTTATTTCTCTGGCTTCTTTTACTTTGGGCAAAAATGAGAGGTGGGTCTCTTTCCCTCTGCCCAAAGGACCGGAGACGCAAATTAAATCGCCTGGCTGGCTGCCCTTGCGCAGAGTCAAATACTTCTTCTCCACCACACCTAAAACCGTGGTGCCAATCACTACCTTCTCATAGGCGTTGGTGTCGCCACCGACCACCTGAACGCCGAACTTTTTGGCTAAGTCGGTGATTCCGCGGTAAATTTCCTTCACATAAAAAAGCGAACTCTCCGTTGGTAAACCTACAAAGACCAGGGCATATTTGGGCTTACCAGCCATAGCCGCGATATCGGAGAGACTGACCGCCAATGCTTTCCAGCCGATACGGTAGGGAGGCGCATCTCTGGTAAAATGTACGCCTTCCAGAAGGAGGTCCGTGGTCCAGAGAAGATACTCTTTCGTAGAATATTTCAGGACCGCGCAGTCGTCGCCAACGGGAATCAGGACGTCTTTGGTAGGATTAAAACTTTTGGTTAGGAGGGATATTAATCCAAACTCACCTATGGTTTGTAAGGTCTTCATATGTACTGGATTCCCGCCTACTACACGCGGGAATGACAAAGTGAGTAGACAGGGACCTGCTCCTGTGGGTAGTAGACAGCGTCAGGAGGATGCTTTTTTTCGACGGAGGCCCTCCAGAAAAAGGGGGAGGCCAGTAAGGTTGATAAATCCTTCTGCGGAAGTACGGTCAAAAATATCCCTGGCGCCGTAGGTTGCTAATTCTTCCGAGTAGAGGGAATAAGGAGAAGAACGACCCACCACGAAGGCTTTTCCTTTGTACATCTTTACCCGAACTAAACCGGAAACATAGCGCTGGGTAGACTGAAAGAAGGCGTCTAACGCCTCTTTCTTTTCCGAGAACCAGGCGCCCTGGTAGATAAGGTTGGCGTATTGGTTGCTCAAAGACTCTTTCAGTTCCCAGAGGCTCCGGGAAAGGACCATTTTCTCTAATTCCTGATGGCT
This sequence comes from uncultured bacterium, assembly GCA_964630335.1. Taxonomy (GTDB): domain Bacteria; phylum Ratteibacteria; class UBA8468; order MWAK01; family MWAK01; genus CAZVUE01. The sequence goes on from CAZVUE010000218.1 coordinate 1,854, forward strand.
GGTAATAAGGATGGTCGCCGCGGGCGCCTCGTAGATTTCCCGGCTTTTTAAGCCTACGGTCCGGTCCTCAACCATATCTATCCTGCCCACCCCATACTCTGCGCCGATTTGGTTCAACCGGTCTATCAGTTCCTTTCCCCCCAACCTCTTACCGTCAAGGCTGACCGGCTTACCTTTTTCAAACCCAATCTTCAGATACTTAGGCTCCC
>CAZVUE010000219.1:0-2025 GCA_964630335.1 uncultured bacterium
TGGTTTTCATCGGTGTAGTAACGCTGTGCCACGAGAAATATACTGACCGCCGCGCTGGAGACAACCGCAATAACCGCCACTGAAACCATCGTCTCCACCAACGTAAACCCACCGATGCGTTTAAATAGTCTCTTCATTTAATACCACCGAATGTAGGGGTTTGATTCATCAAACCCGCGGGTCGGATGAATCCGACCCCTACATTATTTAGTACGAATAGAATTTAGGCTTAACTGGAGATTGCTTCTACCACCCTGGCTCCAGGTAACTAACGTGCCAATCTGCCGGTAGTCATCCGGGTCAGTATCCGTGGGCGCAATACCGTCCGCAGCATCATCAACGCCGGCACTTACGGTCCACTGCCGGGTGAAATCAATTCCTTCTAAGGTTACCTGGTCACTGTCAGAGGAGATGGCAATCATATCCGCATAGGACATCTGGCGCAGGTTTTCAATTTTGTCGGTGGCTAACTGACTGGCAACATAACGAGCGTGGCAGATGCGGTTGTAGGCGGAAGCCTTATTGAAACTGCCCACCAGACCGGCAACCGCTACCGTTATCAACATCAGAGCCATCAAGGCCTCAAACAGGGTAAACCCCTTTTTACCTTCCATACGATACCTGCTCCTCCCTTTAATCAAATATACTACCGAAGACGCTATTTTGTCAAGGATAATGGGTTCTTGACAGATTCACTGATTGTTTAAAACAGACGGGATATTTCCCAGGGGAAAATTATCCGTACTTTTTCCTTCGGCATTTCGTCGCTTCTTCTGAGGTAACAAAGATATCCCTGGGGCAGGGAGTATTGCTCCAGAAAATACTGGAGGGGGCGTAAGTGCTTTTTCAGGTAATTTGATTTTACCTCAACCGGGACGGTTTTATTCCGCGGGAGGTTCAGAATGAAATCTATCTCCTGTCCGTTATTTGTTCTCCAGAAATTTATATTTTCGGGGTCAAGATTCTTTCTGAAAAGAGTATAGACGTTCGTTTCCAACAATTGTCCGGTAATGGTCTGAGAAAAAGTCTTGTTAATGAGAATGTTGAGCAGGCCGGTGTCTTCAAAAAACATTTTCGGCATCTTGGTCAGTTCACTTCTAATGTTCCGGTGGAAAGGATAAATTCTTTTTACTATATAAGTACTTTCCAATATAAAGATATAGTTTTCAACCGTTTCCTTTGATATCCCAAGGGTATTTGAGAGTTCGGAAACGTTTAAAAGATTGGCCGATTGGCTGGCTAACATTCTTAAAAGATTATTAAATTTTACGACATCTCTTATTGAGGCAATGTCTCTGATATCTTTTTTAACATAGGTGTTGAGTATTTGTTTTAGTTTTATCTCTTTCTTCTCCAGGTTTTCTTCCAGGACAATGGCTGGGTATCCACCGTAAAGGACGTACTCTTCATACCAGGGAAGTATTTCCTTGTGAACCGCTCCAGATTCTGGCATCAGATTATAGGTTTTATCTTTAAAGTTTAAAAACTCTTCAAACCCTAAAGGGAACAACTCGAAATCTATTATTCTCCCTACCAGAGAGTCTTTAAATTTTTTTTTCATAAGGAAACTGGAGGAACCGGTTACCACCATCTTAACCCTGTTTTTATACCTATCGTAGAATAGTTTCAAGAAAGAAGAAGGGTTTTCTAAATATTGGACTTCATCGATTAACAGGTAAACTCTTTTATTGAAATCCGCGGCCTTCCCTTTCAGATATTTGATAACCTCGTCAGTGCCTTGATTACATAGGTCAAGAAGAGCAAAATCCTCTAAATCAAAGTAAAATATATTGGATAGAGGGGTGTTTTTCTTTAGATAGTTATCAATCAAGTAGTGTAAAAGGGAAGTCTTACCAACCTGACGGGACCCATGAATAGCAATAGTCTCATCGTCGTCAAGAAATTTAATTACCTTATTTAGTATCTTCCGATATCTCAGTCTTACCATAATTCAGGTTATTGTACGACTATAGTTTACTAAATACTCAGTAATTAGTCAAGTATGGTCAGGATTTTTGAAATATG
>CAZVUE010000220.1:0-1975 GCA_964630335.1 uncultured bacterium
GGCTTTGGCGTGATGGATTGTAAAAAGGCCCTGGAAGAAGCCGGAGGAAGTCTTGAGAAAGCCAGGGAGATTCTTAAGCGTCGCGGGGCAGAGATTGTGGCTAAAAAAAGTACGCGGCGTACCAAAGAGGGAATTATCGCCAGTTATGTTCATACCGGGGGTAAAATCGGGGTTTTGGTGGAGATAAATTGTGAGACCGATTTTGTTGCCCGCAATGAACTCTTTCAGGATTTTGCCAAGAATATCTGTCTTCAGGTAGTAGCCGCCAAACCTTTATGTGTGAAAAAGGAAGAGATTCCGCAAAGTGTAATTTCCGAACGAAAGAAATGGTGGGAAGAAGAGACAAAAGATAAACCGCTTGAAGAACGCGAGAAGATTCTCACCGAGAAACTAACGGAATTTTCCAAAGAGCACGTTCTTTTGAATCAACCCTTCATCAAAGAGCCTGAAAAGACTATTTCTGACTATCTAAATGAGACGATAGCCCGTATTGGAGAAAATATTGCCATCCGGCGTTTTGTCTGTTTTGAATTAGGCGCTTGATGGCTAAAGAGTCAACCCCTAAGAACTATACCCTCCCGAACCGTGCTTCGGCACGTTCCTTTCTAAAGACTCTGTTGTCGACCAATCCGGAATTCTTCTTTTTGGCAGATTACTTTTTAGAAGTGAAGGGAAAGGCCGGCCGTTATTTTATCAATTACCTGCGAAGTGAAGCGCACGAATTAGAAACAATCTTTGATGACGCCGAGGCGTTTTCTAACGAACTGTTCTTCTTCCGGGAATTAATGGCTGGTATCCGGTGGTTTTGCCGGGCGGCGTTTACCTTAGAGGAAGGTATCATCAGCCGTTACGATACTCGTAAACTAAAGGAAGGTACTGCGGAAAAGGAAGATTTATTATTTGCCGCCGACGGGGTTCTTTCTTATTTTTACCAGACCATCCAGCGCCTTTGTGCCGAATCCCTCCATCTGGTTAAAAATTACGGGCTTCCCCTGCCGGAAAAGAGTAATTTGGATACTTATATAAAACTCCAGGGTCAGCCAAGGTTGGAAAGAAATCGCTTAGTGTCTTCTACCACCACCCAGTTGGATGCGGTGGAACTTCTGACCACGGAGTTTATCGGTGTTGCCGAGGCTTTATCCAAGTTGAAGGAACGTTTGGTAAAGGAAAATCTGTTTGTCAATGAAGGAGACGTTTCCCATATCTTAAGCGGTTTTCACAGTTTAGAAAGTTTCTACGACACCCACATTCATAACACCGACATTGAGAAGAAAGAGCCGGATTTCTGGAGTCTCCGCGGTTATATTGCAATGGGATTAAGGTTTTTTGAAGTAATGCGTGATTTGACCCACTTCTATGAACGGCACATTCTGGTCACCAAAGACCGGATGATTAAAGACAGGTTTAATGAGCTGCTTAATGAACCACGTCTGGTTTCAGTAATCGTTGATTTTGCTCTTAACCGGGCAGAGAGGTACAGTACCGATGGTTCGGTATTGGCACTTACCCTCTTAGCCAAATGTACCGGGAGGGTACGACGCAGGGTTAAGATTCCTGTCGGGGTGGATGGTATACATGCCCGACCGATGACCTGGATGTACAAAGTAAGTCAAAAATACGGACGGGTTACCTTTGAAATAGGCGGGGAGAAGTTTGAAACAGATAGTATGCTTTCTATGTTGACCATGACCGAAGCGATTGACCGGGTAATTGGTCTGACCGATAAAGAAGGTCAGATTGCGGTGGCTACCGGGACGGTCATTAATGAACTGAGTAAGAGGAAAGGACCTATTACGGTGGAAGGAAAAAGGTATTGGTCGCAAATGCTGGTTAATATTTTGGAGGTTTTTCGTTCTGAAATCCGGGATAAGGCAGGTACTCGTTTTGTTGACGTAGTTGCCAATGGACCTAAAGAGGCAATTGACGAAATTGAAATTATGGCTAAAAACTATTTTAAAAAAGAATTACTTCCTCC
>CAZVUE010000221.1:0-1970 GCA_964630335.1 uncultured bacterium
GGTGGAGTAATTACGGGTTGTTTAAACCAGGATTACCCGAAAGAAAAAATGGAAATCATCGTAATTGACGACGGCTCAACCGACCATACCGGAGAAGTAGCAAACAAATATCCGGTAAGGTATATCTACCAGGAGAATGGCGGACCGGCAAAAGCACGGAACGCCGGCTTCCGGCTTGCCCGGGGAGAAATTATCTGTTTTATAGATTCGGACTGCATCCCGCCGCCAAACTGGCTCAGCCGGCTGACGGAAAATTTCACCGGAGAAGAGGTTGGCGGGTGCGGCGGTTCGTATGATATCATTAACAAAGAATCCCTGGTGGCTTCCTGTATCCAGCAGGATATCCTCTACCGGCATGACCGGATACCAAGGGAATGTCTGTTTTTGGGCTCTTACAACGCGGCTTTCCGGAAAAAGGTCCTGGAGGAATCCGGAGGGTTTAACGAAGAGTACACGATAGCCAGCGGCGAAGACAATGACCTTTCATACAAAATTATCAAGAAAGGATACAAACTCATTTTTGACAAAGAGAATAAGGTGGGACACCGGCATCCGGAAACTCTCCGGAAATTTTTCAAACAGCAGTTCTGGCGGGCTTTCTGGCGGATGAAACTGTACCGGAGTCACCCGGATATGGTTAAGGGAGACAACTACAGTAACCTCGCCGATTATATCCAGCCTCCCTTATTTCTTTTCATCGTCATTCTTCTACCTTTCGTGAAGATTCATCCGGCGAGAATCTGGCTCCTTATCCTGACAATCTCCGGTCTCGCCTTGCAACTACCGATAGCCTTTTCGGCAATTAAACGAACAAGGGAAAACAGGCATTTAGCCATCATCCCCTTAAATTTCTTAAGAGGGTTCGCCTGGGCAGGAGGTATGTTTGCGGGAATATTCACTTTTTTCTTAAGGGTGCCCTTACGATATGGCAAAAAAAGTTAAGGTTTTGGTACTGATACCGGCGTTCAATGAAGAAAAACGGATCGGTAAGGTTATTGAGAGGGTTAGAAAACATCTCCCGGAAGGAGAGGTCGTTGTGGTTAACGATGGTTCGTCTGACCGGACCGCGGACGCAAGTATCAAAACCGGGGTTAAGGTTATCAGCCTGCCTTTTAATTTAGGCGTGGGTTCAGCCTTACAGACCGGATATAAGTTTGCGGTAAAGGAAGGGTATGATTATGTCCTCCAGTTAGACGCAGATGGACAGCATGACCCGTTATTCCTCTCGATTTTTCTTGAGAAAATCCGGAATACCAAAAGCGACCTGCTCATTGGTTCACGTTTCCTTTCTCCCGGCTCCTATGCCGGTTCCCGGGTTCGACGCCTGGGAATAATCTTCTTTGCCAAGTTGACTTCGTTCCTTATCCGGCAGAGGCTGACCGACCCCACATCCGGTTATCGGGCGATGAAGAGGCCGGTGGTAGAACTGTGCAGCCAGGACGCCTATACCTTTGACTACCCGGATGCCGACTTTCTTTTAGCACTCCATCGCCAGCGGTTCAAAATTGAGGAGATTCCGGTTACGATGAACCCCCGGGAAGGAGGACAATCACAGCACCGGGGACTGGGTCCTATTTTTTACATCTTTAAAATTATGCTCTCTATCCTGGTAAATTTATTGCGGAAGGAATGAAAGGAGCGGATATGGCGATTAAACTCAAACTGCTTTCTCTGCTGGTCAGTTTCGGAATGATGTTCGGTATCATTGAACTGGTCCGGCGCCGAAAACTGAAGGAGGAATATTCTTTCCTCTGGCTAATCACCGGATTTGTTCTGCTTATCTTAACCTTAAGGTTTGACCTGCTTACCCGGATAACCCAGGCCTTAGGTGTCATCTCATCTCTCAATACTCTCTTCTTCTTCGGCTTAATCTTCGTCATCCTTTTGTGCCTCCATTATTCCCTGAAGGTCTCCCAACTTACGGTTGAGATGAAGATTATGGCGCAGAAAATTGCCCTCCTGGAAGCAGA
>CAZVUE010000222.1:0-1918 GCA_964630335.1 uncultured bacterium
TACCCTTACCTTTAAAGCCAGTTACACCCAGTTCAGTAATGTCCTGACGCAATTGGCAAAATTAGACCGTTTCGTCACTGTCCGTTCATTCAAAATAGACACAAAAGAAGACCGTGGGAATCCCCAGCCTTATAACCCCAGGGCAGAATTGACTATAGACTTCTACTTCCGGCCAAGATGACGAGAAGAAAAGGAATCATCACGGCATTCTTTTTTACCTTCGCGGTTGGTTTACTGACCCTACCATCGTACGGAGGTGATAGAATTCAAAGTTCTGACCGCCGTGACCCTTTTATTCCTTTAATTCCGGAAGAACTGGAAGAAATAAAAATGCCGGAATTTTCCGGTTCGGAAATCACCCTGCAGGCGATTCTGGTTATGCAAAACCAGCGTGGGGCTATTGTCAACAACCACTTTTTACTGGAAGGCGACATGATACCCAATACCGAGGCCAGAATTGTGCGCATAGAAAAAGAAAGGGCAATCATAAATTACCGTTTGAACAACTACCAGGTGCGTATCTGGAACTTCTCTCCCATTATCAGGAACTTTGATTGGGATTTCAAGACTAAAAAAGACGAGGTGGCAAAATGAAACCAAAAAATTTATGTTGGTTGATTTTGGTGGGCATTATTATTTTTTTCAGCACGCAGGGGCAAGCTTCCGGGCAGACCCCTGCCTCAAGCCCCGGCCTGGTACGTACTGGGGCAGGCACGCAGGGGCAGGCTCTGGTTTCGTTAGATTGTCAGGGTGCGCCCCTTATGGAAGTTTTAAGAGGAATCAGCCAGATGGCCGGAGTCAATATCATCTGGGGTCCGGAATTGGAGAACAGACCGATTAACGTGAAATTAGACCAGGTGCCGTGGGAAGAAGCCCTGCGCCTTATCCTGGATTCACAGGGTTACGCTTATACCTATGAGAAGAAAAACCGGCTGCTCCGGATAAAAGCGAAAGAGGTGCCGGCGGTGGTGAAAGAACCACCAGAAACCGCGGTAATTCCGCTGGCATTTGCCAAAGCGGATGACCTGAAAAAATCAGAGGTCCTTAAGAAGTTGGTTGGTGAAGGAAGTATTGAAAGTAATATTGACACCAACAGCCTTACGGTCACCGCCCTAAAATCCCAGATTTCGGAAATAAAGAAAGTGGTGACAAAGTTGGATGTGGTCCCAACCCAGATAATGATTGAAGCCTGCGTCTTAGAAACCGGCAGTGAATATATGAGGGAAGCCGGCATCGACTGGGACTTCAGTAATTTTTTCCTGGCCGGCCCGGTTAACGGAGACTGGAGTGTTGACGGAGACTGGAGTTCCTCCAACACCGACGATACCGGCGGAACCATGGCCATCGGCTACTTAGGCGAACGGCAATTCCTGGGCACCCTTAACTTCCTGGAAAGTAAAACCGACACCCATATCCTATCCAAACCCAAAATCGCCACGAAAAATAACTCGCCGGCTGAAATCTACGTGGGTAAAACATACCGCATTCCCATCACCGTGGTGAGCGGCGGTACCACGACCCAGTCAACCGAAAAAATAACCGCCGGGGTAACGCTCACCGTAACTCCCACTATTAATGACAACGAAAATATCAGTATCCAGATACACGCCAAAGTAAGCGATGTCTCCGCATATGATAAGAATAACTACCCAATTGAAACCGAATCCCGGGCCGATACCACCGCGATGCTCAAGAACGGACAGACGGTGGTTATCGCGGGTTTAATCAAAGAGAATAAACCCTTTACCGCCTCGGGTATACCCGTCTTGAGAAATATTCCCATTCTGAAATGGATATTCGGAAAAGAGAAAAAGGGAACAGAGGAGACCCGGGAATTGGTCTTCTTCATCACCCCGCGAATTATCAACAACTGGCAGGAAGTCAGCGCCCCAACTACTACTACCAAGTAGGGCAAGGC
>CAZVUE010000223.1:0-1914 GCA_964630335.1 uncultured bacterium
CGACCGTATTTGACCAGAACTACCTTATCCTTGTTATCGGAATATCGCGCGGTAATCCGGGCCGCCATTTCAACCGCCTTTTTCGTCTTTGGCCCCTGAAGGAGGGTAAAAGGACTTCCGCAATCCGGAACTTCAAAGATGTAGTCCATTTCAAGTTTCTTCTCTTGAATCATCTGATTTTCTAATTGGTTCCGGCCTACGATAACCTTGTTCTTCCCGAACCGGAAGTGCCGGCCAATCTTGAGGAGAAAGATGTCGTCCCACCCAATCGCTTTTTTATGCCGGAAAAGGTCCCTGAGTTTCTTTGCGAACTGTTCCATGGTCAAAAGACATCCGCCGGCCGGACAGGAGTAATCTTTTATCTGCCTTTCTTTTGCCAGTGCCAACTGGACCTTTCGGCTCCGGCCTTCAATCGCCATCAGGATTTCCCGGTCGACCCAGCCTTTCTTCTCCGCCTCGGTCGGCGGCAAAATCTTTGCCGAGAGCGGTCGTAAAATCTTACCCTCCAAGCCTGATTCCCTTTCGATGAGTTTTAAAGCTCGCAGGTACTGGGACATCGGCCGCTGCCCCAAAACTTCACCGGTTACAAAAAACTTCGCTCCGAATTTTTGCGCGATATTTTTAGCCTTTTTCAACATAAAGATTCGGCAGTCAATACAGGGGTTCATCCCGGAACCATAACCAAACTTTGGTTTCCGAATAACCGCCAAATAATCCTTACCTTTAGGGATTACCCGAAGGGGTATGCCAATCTGCCGGGCGAGCCCGGCCGCATAACACTTTCCGTTGCGGTCGCACTGGTAAAAAGGTGAGGTAAAGTTTATGCCCAGCAGCTCTATTCCCTGGTCCAGAACCAGCCTGGCTGCCAGGGCCGAGTCCAAACCCCCGGACAAAAGTACCACCGCCTTAATAATTTTATCCGTTTTCATAAAAAATGTAGGGCGATGTAGTGCGAGGCTTTCAGCCCCCTTCCAAATTCAATTGGAAGGGTACCCGTGCTATAGCGACCCTGAAAGGGTCGCACTACAACTATTGGGCAAAGAGGTCGGTGCTTAAATAGCGTTCACCGGTATCCGGGAAAACAACCACGACCAATTTCCCTTTACTCTCCGGCCGACTGGCTACCCGGAGCGCGGCCCAGGCAGCCGCACCACTGGAGATTCCGGCTAAAATTCCTTCTTCTCTCATCAAACGCTTAGCGGTCGCTATGGCATCATCGTTCCCGACGGTGATAACCTCATCAATTACCTTGCGGTTTAAAACGTCCGGAATAAAACCCGCGCCGATGCCCTGAACCTTGTGCGGACCAGGCTGACCTCCGGAAAGAACCGGTGAATCCTTTGGTTCCACGGCGATAATCTTAAGGCCAGTCTTCCTCTTCTTCCAGACCTCAGCCACACCGGTAATGGTACCGCCGGTACCCACACCGGCGACAAAGATATCCATCTTGCCTTCGGTATCCCGCCAGAGTTCCTCTGCGGTGGTCTTCCGGTGAATCCGGGGGTTGGCGGGATTTTTAAACTGCTGGGGAATAAACGCATTTTTTGTCTTCCGGGCGAGTTCTTCCGCTTTCTCAACCGCGCCCCGCATTCCCAATCTGCCTGGTGTCAATTCCAATTGCGCACCGAATGCCTTCAAAAGGGTCCGCCTTTCCATACTCATCGTCTCAGGCATCGTTAAGATAAGCCGGTAGCCGCGGGCTGCGCAGACAAACGCCAAGGCAATGCCGGTGTTGCCGCTGGTGGGTTCAATGATAACCGTATCCTTGTCAATCAAGCCCGATTTTTCCGCCGTATCAATCATTGCCACGCCGATCCGGTCTTTAACCGAACTACAGGGATTAAAAAATTCTAATTTTGCCACTACCTCTGCCTTCAGACCTTCGGTTACCTTATTTAGTTTTACCAAAGGTGT
>CAZVUE010000224.1:0-1910 GCA_964630335.1 uncultured bacterium
TGGGCCGCTAGCTCATCTGGCAGAGCACCGCCCTTTTAAGGCGGGTGTGGGGAGTTCGAGTCTCCCGCGGCCTACCGTGAAGTAGAGCGCTTTGCGCACACTTCACAATGTGCTATACTAATTTAGATGAACTGTATTGAGGTAGAAGGCCTTTGGGTGGAGTTTGAGCGGCCGATTTTAAAAGGGGTTAATTTCCGGGTTGAGGAAGGGAAGAACACGGTTATTATTGGTGCCAGCGGCGTCGGTAAGACCGTTCTCCTGAAGACGATCCTCGGTCTTATCCGGCAGCAACAGGGCAGAATATTTATTCAGGGTAAGGAGACCACCCTCTTTTCCCGGGGAGATTGGACCAAAGCCCGCCGGGAAATCGGTATGGTCTTTCAGGGAAACGCGCTCTTTGACTCAATTTCAGTTTGGGAGAACGTTGGTTTTTACCTTCTGGAACACAGTGACCTTTCTCAGGCAGAGATTCGCAAAGAAGCGTCCCGCGTTTTATCTTTAGTCGGGTTGAAAGGGGTGGAGGATTTGAAACCGGATAAGTTGAGCGGCGGGATGAAGAAACGGGTGGCTCTGGCACGTTCCTTAATCTCTTCTGCCCAGATAATTCTTTTTGATGAACCGACCGCAGGTCTGGACCCTATCGCGGGAGAAAGTATTGAGAACCTGATTCTTGACCTTCAGAAAAAATTAGGGACCACCACACTTGTTGTTACCCATGACCGTAATTTCACTCTGCGGGTAGCAAACCATATCGGGCTGCTCTCGGACGGAAAGGTTGTTGGATTTGCGCCGGTTTCTGAGATTAAAGCGAATAAAAACAGTCCGGTTTACAACTTCTTCCGGCCCCATGAGACGGATTTTTTAGGGGGCCCCTTTGAGGATGTGAGGTAAAAGATGAAGAAGATAACCATGGAAGTAAGGGTGGGTTTTTTGGTGGTAGTAGCGGTAGCATTGATACTTCTTTTTGCCGTCGTTAAAGGACAGATACCCTTTCGTCATGCCTCTTATGAGGTCAGGGCGGTCTTTAAGTATGTGGCGGGTGTAGACCGCGGTTCACCGGTCAGGGTGAGCGGCGTCCGGGTGGGTGAGGTTAAGGCGGTGAATTTAGCCTATGAAGACACCCCGCTGGCGTACGTAACTCTGGGACTTGACCACGGGGTAAAATTAGGCCGCCATTCGCAAATTTTAATACGCAGTTTCGGATTGATTGGAGAAAAGTACGTAGAGATAATTCCCACCTCCGTTACCGATACCCCGCTTATTCAACCCGGGGAGACGGTTATCGGAGTTGAGCCGTTACCTTTAGACCGTCTTCTGGTTTTAGGGGAAGAGTTGGGCCGGAGTGCCAGGGATTTAGCCATTTCTATGGAAAGACTGGTGGGTGACCCAAAACTAAAAGAGGAGATTTTTGATACTCTTAACAAGGTTCAATCCGCATCGGTGCAGGGAACCAGGACGCTGGCGAGCGTTGAAGCGACCGCGGTAGAACTTAAGGAGGCATGCACACGCGCCGAAGATTTGATAAGTTCTGCCAAGGATACGGTGGAGCAGGCTAAACCGGCCCTGTTGCGTCTGATATTTAACTTCCAGGTTGCTTCAGAAGGTTTTGTCCAGGCGTCAAAACAGGTTACCGACATTCTGGCTAAAGTGCAGAGTGACGAAAGCAGTCTGGGACGGTTGATTTCCTCTCCTGATATCTACCAGAAATTAGACCAGTCGTTGACCGAATTAAACCGGGCGTTAGCCCAGTTTAGCGAGGCTTCAAAAGATGTGGCTTCTTTAGCGAACGATGTTAAGGAAGGCAAGGGGAGTGTCGGGAAATTTTTGACCAGCGACGAAATTTATAATGAAGTGAGAGGGTTCGTGGGTGACATCAGGGCTAAACCCTGGCGACTGTTACGTCCCGGCCC
>CAZVUE010000225.1:0-1902 GCA_964630335.1 uncultured bacterium
CCGACTGGCTCAATTGAACTATGACCATATCTATCTCCTGGAAGATGGAAAACTAACGCAGGGTACAAAATCCGGTTAATCAAAAAGTTTAGTGGCGCCGCAAAACGCCGGGCGGAAACGGTATAAAATTGTCAAAAGATTTCGTTGACAAAACCTTCCCCCAAAAAATACAATTTAATCGGAGGCCTTTATGATTAGAAGAAGTGGAGAAATGGAAGTGGAGTACCGGAAAAGGATGAAGGGTGGAGAGGGAACGGTCAAAGTTACACACCTGCTCAAGAAAGATGACTTTAAGGCCAGGGTGCGCCTTTGTGCCCACCTTTCAGTGCCGGTGAAGGGCTCTATCGGTTTCCACGAACACCCGGATGAAGACGAAGTCTTTATCATCACCAACGGGGAAGGGATTCTCTACGACGGGAAGAAAGAAAGTCCAGTAAGCGTAGGCGATGCTATTCTTACCGGTGACGGAGAGGGGCACTCTCTCACTAACGCCGGGAATACCGGCTTGGAACTGTTCGCCTTCATTACCAAGTATTGAAAAACTGGTAACACAATAGGGAAAGAATTGGACAAGGTTCGAACTGGGAATTTCCTTCTTATCTCGTCTAAACGTTTCTTGGCAGTTGGATCCGTTTTAAAAAACGCTTCAATCTTTCCACAGGCATATTCAGTACAATATGCACAGTTTTCAATCTCCTTCTCCCTTGCGCACTTCCGAATAGGACAGCTCTTGGATGCTGAAAATAGTTTCTCTCCTTCTGTTCGACAACCGTCGCAATCAGTGATGTCTTCTGACTCATAATTCATCCCGTATTGCTCTTTACATAGTTGAACAATTTCAGTTCTCATTTTAGCTTGCACTTCTTTGTTCTTCTCCATTGTTGCCAAATGGATAGGGCACGTATGGCAAGCTAAACCGCAATAAGCGATCATTTCACTTATCTGTTTCCCTCTTTTCTGAAATCAACTATCATCTGCCGCCCAACCTTAATTTTTAATATTATTGTGTTAATTTACAATATAATATATGCGTAAACGCCTGTCAAGAGCAGGTACCAAACGCTTTATTACACTGAAGTTCCGGTCGGTTCGCAATGACGGGGATTCTTCGGCTATCGCCTTAGGATGACACAAAAAATTAGCTGGGACGAGTGGATGACTTTGGAACTTTTAAGTGGCTTGAAGCCATCCCCTACCCCCACCTATTGCTATCTCGAATTAAGGCGTTTCTCCAACCAACCCTATAGGTCCGACATTTCGGGTAAGATTGCCAAATCCTTTGTCTATCGTTGGTTTCTAACCGTTACATACCTTGCATTCTCAATTTGACATCTCTTTATGCACTATGCTATACTTATATGTAGATGTAAAAGGAGGCGCCATGCAGCAAAAGATAACCCTTTCTATTGATGACCAGATTTACAAAAAGATTCATTTTTTGATTCCGAAAAGAAAAATGAGTAAATTTGTGGAAGACTGCGTGAGAGAAAGAATTGAGAAGCGCCGGTTAGAAGACCCGATAGAAAAAGGTTTTAAAATGATGGGCAAAGACCAAACCAGGGAAAAGGAAGCCTATCGGTGGAGTGAAGCGGCAATTGGCGAGGAGTTGTAGTGGAAGTAAAAAGGGGCGACCTTTTCTGGGTAAGTTTTGAACCTTCCGTAGGCGGGGAAATAAAAAAACGAAGACCTGCTGTTGTCGTAAGTACTGATAAAGCAAACCCTTATCTTAACCGGGTAGTAGTAATCCCGGGTTCATCCAATGTTTCTGAAATCTATCCTTCCGAAGCTAAAATTACATTCCAGGAAAAAGAGAGTAAAGCGATGGCTGACCAAATTAGAACGATATCTAAGGGATTGCGCACAAATAACTTGGTCAAGCATGCAGATTTTTATTGCTTAAAA
>CAZVUE010000226.1:0-1896 GCA_964630335.1 uncultured bacterium
ATATATATTATACCTCACGATATGTTGATATGTCAAGTAACCGCCGGGAAAATTTAAAAAACACAACGGAGTTTTAATGGTTCCGGTACCAGGAGATGGTAAGTTTAAGGCCCTCTTCAAAACTGACTGCGGGTTGCCAGCCTAAGGCTTTGAGCTTTGCCCAGTTGACTGCGTAGCGCCAGTCATGACCGGGACGGTCAGGTACGTATTGAATAAGGGAAAGAGGTTTGTCTAAAAGGTCAAGGAGAATTTTTACTACTTCAATATTGGGTATTTGCCGGCCGGTTCCCACGTTGTAGATTTCGCCTTCTTTTCCCTGACGTAAAACCAAATCGATTGCCCGGCAGTTGTCCTCCACAAAGAGCCAGTCCCTCTGGTTCTGACCATCTCCGTAAAGGGGAACCGGTTTATCGGAAAGCGCCCGCGTGATAAAGAGAGGAATCAGTTTCTCCGGATACTGCTTAGGTCCGTAGTTGTTGGAACTGCGGGTAATCAAAACCGGTGTCCGGTAAGTAGTGTAATAAGAAAGACAAAGGAGGTCGGCGGATGCCTTGCTGGCTGAGTAAGGCGAGGAAGGACATAACGGGCTCTCTTCGTCCGCGGTTCCTTCCTTAATACTGCCGTAAACTTCGTCAGTATTACCACAAAAAGCTGTTTTGCCGTTACGTTCCACCAGGAAGTTTTTATTATCCTTGATTTTCAAACACCAGATTTTTCCATTGTAGTCTTTCTCCCTAATAATTTCTTTTCGCACGCTCCGCCACTCTCTTTTGCTGATTAAAATATAGTATAAAAAACCACTAACGTCTCTATTCCGAATTTTACTTTTTCTAAATTGGACTTTTAACATAGGATTAAAACCTAACTTGACACATAAAATCATCACTTGATGCGCCAGTTCTAAAGAAGTGGTAAAATATATGTAGCCTTTACTACCATCAGAATCCAACAATCCTTCAAGTAGGGAATAAAGTAATTCCGCGGGAGATTCCAAAGCCCAGGGTGGTATCTTTTTATTTTTTGCACCCAGGCCACATTGTTTAAAAATTTCAAAATAATCTTTAGAGGTGAAATAAAGATGCTCACCTGCCAACCCCTTCTGTCCATGCCACCGAATTCCTAAATGGTCCAAACTACTTTCGCATCGCTTCCTGCATCGGTCATTCTCCGGTATGTCCAAAAATATTCTCCATGATTTTGAAATACTGAAATTTTGTTCCCCAATCTTTCCCATTGATTTAAACTTACCATTATTGTCTCTCGCTTCTTTGAGAAATGTCTTTCTATCCAAACCAGTTTTATTTAAATGTTTCTTTTCTTGATAAGATATAAAACCATCGCCAATAAAAATCCCTAAGAGATACATAAAGTCTTTTAAACTCTTCTGGTTCTTTATCACCTCTGGTACTTTTCCTTCCCATTGATAATACTTAGGTAGATTATTGATTCTTTCTTTTGCTACATCCTCGGCTATTTTATACACCAACTTTTTACTCTTTTTCATCTGAATTAGCATTCGGTGATTTGGAGTTACGAGAAAGTCTACTGTGTCTGTCTTCATCTCTATCATTCTGCCCTTATAATCTTGAATTATTATCTTTTCCACGGGTTTCCACTCAACTTTATTGGTTTCCGTGTTAAGAGTCAAAACCAAATCACCTTCTTTTATCTCATTATAATTTTTTAATCCGTTATAAGTGAAAGCCCTTGTCTTTTCATCATAACAGGAGATTTGCATATAACGGGAAATTTTACACTGGCGGCAGGCTTCCAAAAGGGTGGCGGTTCCATTGATATTGGTCTGGATAAAGGACGCGGGTTCGGTGATACTGCGGTCTACATGGGACTCGGCGGCAAAGTTTATTATTGCCTCGCAGCCGGTTATAACTTCGGAAA
>CAZVUE010000227.1:0-1857 GCA_964630335.1 uncultured bacterium
AATCCGGCGATGAATCCGCTGATTTTAGGAATAGCCTTTTTACCCTGGAAAATGGTTTTTATATCCGCATAGATGGGACCGGTGGCTCCTAAGGAAATCGCTTTATCCAGAACCGCAATCGCCGGGACATTTTTCAGAGCATCATAGACCTGCTCTCCGGGGAACGGCCGATAAGTGATGAGCCGCAATAAGCCGGTTTTCGTTCCTTCTTTTCTGAGTGCATCTATCGTTTCCTTAATCGTACCGCAGACCGAGCCAGCCGCCACAATGACACATTCCGCATCTTCTAATTGATAGGTTTCTATCAGGCCGCCAGAGGTACGACCGAAGACCTTTTTGAATTCCGAAACTACCTCCGGAATGAGTGAAAGAGTTTTTTTGTTTGCTTGATGTAAATCATGCCTGATTTCCAGATAATAGTCAGGACCAGCCAGAAGTCCGAAACTCTTAGGGTTAGCCGGGTCTAATTTTTCCGCAGGTCTGAAGGGAGGTAAGAACGAAGCAACCGCCTTTTCTTCCGGAAGGTCCACCGTTTCGTAGCCGTGGCTCAGGATGTATCCGTCAAGACACACCATTACCGGCAAGCAAATCTTCGGGTCTTCGCCTACCCGGTAAGCCTGAATAATTAAGTCCGCTGCCTCCTGGTTGCTTTCCGCATAGAACTGGAGCCAGCCGCTGTCCCTTACCGCCATGGAATCCTGCTGGTCATTCCAGATGTTAATGGGTGCGGAAATAGACCGGTTGACGCAAGCCAGGACCACCGGCATCCGCATTCCGGCGATGTTAAAGAGAACCTCACTCATCAGGATGAGTCCCTGGGAAGAACTGGCGGTAAAGACCCGTTCTCCGGCTGCCACTGCGCCCAGTACCGCAGACGCCGCGGAGTGTTCACTCTCCACGTTGATAAACTGACTTTTGAGCCGGCCGTCAGCCGCCATCTGAGCCAGGGATTCTACAATGATGGTCTGGGGGGTAATCGGATAAGCGGAGATAACCCCCGGCTTGCAGAGTGCGGCGGCTCTGGCTACCGCTTCTGAACCTACAAGAAAGTCTTTCATTTTTTAATCTCCATTTCTTCCGGAATCATTTCAATATCTTTTTTCGGACAGACCGCGGCACACAAACCACAGCCTTTACAGTAGAGGTAATCGGTCTGGAAAGAATTCTTCTCCTTGCCGGAGACGATTCCTTCCGGACATACCAAAACGCAGAGTTTGCAGGCAACGCAGTTTTTCTGGAGGAACTTTGGCCTCTTTTCAACCCGCCAGGAGCCGGTTTTGTTATTTCGGGCGCTCCCGGGTTGGGCGGTAATCTTTACTTGCATACAGCCTCCCATCCTTCAGAAAGGCAGGCGATATTCTTCTCCGCGACACCTTCCGGGAACCTTTTTTTAATTACCTCTTTCAGGCTTTCTAATTTCACCGTTCCGGAGACCGCGGCAAACGCACCCAACAGGGCAGTATTACCCAAAGCACGGCCCAGATGACGCAGGGCAATTTCATTTGCCGGCACATAAAAGATTTCAACTCCTTTTTGTTCCGAACCAAGGCTGAGTTTCTCTTTAGAGTTGACCACCACTATGCCTTCTTCTTTTACTCCGGCCAGAACGTCTACACTGCGGGTAAGGGTGGCGTCAATCACCATTACGTAATCCGGGTTGTAAATCTGACTGCGCAGGCGTATTGGTACCTCAGAGATACGAACGAAGGCGTTCATAGGTGCACCCATCCGGGCCGCACCAAAACTGGGGAAGGCATAAGCATATTTGCCCTCCAAAAAGAGCGCGGTTCCCAGAAGCGCCGCGGTGGTAATGGCACCCTGACCGGCACGAGCGTGAATCCGCATTTCCGCAAGTCT
>CAZVUE010000228.1:0-1848 GCA_964630335.1 uncultured bacterium
GGTGCACCCGGCGCAATGGCGATAAACCTCTCTATCCTGATCGGCTTGGAATTATCCGGCTTAAAAGGGGCTTTGGTCGCCATGGCTGGAACCATCCTTCCTTCCTTCGTCTCCATCATAATGGTAGCCTCCATCTTAACCCGGTTCTTTGCCAAACCTTATATCCACGCATTCTTCCAGGGCGCTATTCCCGCGGTAGCCGGAATTATCGCGGGCACGGTCTGGTATTTGGGTAAGGAGGGAATAAAATCTCTTCCTGCCTTCTTTTACGCTCTTTTGATTTTAATCTTGCTCATCTTCCTGAAACTAAACCCTATTTTAGTTATTCTAACGAGCCTGGCGATAGCCACAGCCTTTGGTAGCCGCAGGCTTCGGTAGTCGCAGTAACGTAGGGCAAGGCTTTAGCCTTGCTTCCGATATGCAAACCTGAAGGTTTGCCCTACATTCTGATTAACAGTATGGTTTACTGGTTGATATTTATCACTTTTTTTAAAATAGGACTCTTTTCCTTCGGCGGGGGTTACGCTACCCTGCCCCTAATTGAGAGGGACCTGGTTCTCAACCGGGCCTGGCTCACCGCGGAAGAATTCAGCCGGTTGGTCTCCATTTCCCAGACGACACCCGGACCCATTGGTATCAACAGCGCCACCTTTGCCGGATACACAACCGCCGGATTCTGGGGTTCCCTGACAGCCACGCTAAGTCTGTGTCTGCCTTCGCTGCTGATAATCTTCGCTCTTTACCAGTTATTAAAAAGGGTTACGCAGAAGAAGACAGAATTTACCCACGCGGTATTTCGTTACATGCGGCCGGTAGTGGTGGCTCTGGTAGCCACCGCGGTCTATTCGGTAGGAAAGGGCGGTTTTACCAACCTTGGCTCCTGGCTCATCGCTCTTATCTCTTTTGGTCTGGTCATCTTCAGCGAAGGAAACATCATTCCCATCATCCTCACCTTCGGCCTGGTCGGCATCTTACTCTACTAATGCGAATAAAAAGCAAGGCTGAAGCCTTGCCCTACGGTTACTTTTTTGTCTTTGTTCCTTCATTGAGAATCGCAGAGATTTCCGCGGTATACCTCAATTTTCTAAGCCGAGCAAGTCCGTCTTTTATCTGAGGATACACAATACCAAACTGGCTGTCGCTTAAATCTACTTCGGGTCTAAGAGAGAAGACCACGGTATCCAGAGACTTAACAATCCTTTCAAACTCCTTTTCTTTCTCCTCTCTCCTCTCCAGATAGGGAGAGTTCAACAAACGTAGCATCTCTTTTTTGGCTTCCAGCCACTCTTTGAAAAAGTTCTTCTGAAACCAGTCCTGATAACTCTGGAAAACCAGAAGACCGAAATTGGACGGGTCGTGGAAACCTAACCGCGTCAGGGACCAGGTGCTCACTTCAAACCTTTTCGCATAACGTTCCCGGCCGATATTAAAACCCCACATATCTCCCTCCTGGGGAACCTGGCCCAAAGAAGCAAACGGAATAGCAACTTCAACGGTCCATTTATCTTTTTCTACCCGGACTCTTGCTTCCCAGGAACCGTTCCACCCTGTTCCCTCGGTACTACTTTCTTCATACTGTGTCCCAAGGCTGTTGACGATAAAATGGTAATAACCGGTAGTAGTTTGGCCCGGGTCAAAGAAAACCTCCACGCAGTCATCTTCATAGACGTTGCTGTCGTGTTCGGTCTTTTGCCTCTTCATTTTTCTCATCGCTGGCTCCTGACATTCTATTCCTAAGTATAAATTTTCCTTATCCTGAAGAACAGAAAAAGTAGTCTGAACCGAAGCCAGACCTTCGCCGGTGATAATTTGAACAAAACCGGATGCTTTTTTCGCTCTCTTCCAGCA
>CAZVUE010000229.1:0-1836 GCA_964630335.1 uncultured bacterium
TGTAGGGGTCGGATTCATCCGACCCGCGGGCTTGATAAATCAAGCCCCTACATGTTCCTTGTCATTTAAAAAAAGCACTCCAGGTTAACTGCAAATATCCCGCTCTTCCGGACAAAAGGGCATTGACGGCCGGAGTAAGGATAAGGTTTCGGCCTTCCGGAAGAAGTAAGAGGCTCATCAAAACGCAGAAGACCGCTAATAAAACCATGGCGGTTCTCATTGCCAGCGGAACTTCGGAAACCCCTTTCCATTCTTCTTTTAATTTCCCGAAATAGACATAGCGCTGAACTTTCATAAAGGAAGCAAGAGTGATAATACTTACCAGAACCGCCCAGCCGGCCAGGGAAAATCTTTTCGCCTGTACACAAGCCATAATGATGAGCAGTTTACTCCAGAACCCGTTAAAGGGCGGCATTCCCGCGATGGAAAACGCACCGGTCAGGGCCGTACCATTGGTAACCGGCATCCGCTCTTTCAGTCCACCCATTTTGGTCATATCTCTGGTACCTAAGGTATATTCAACCGAACCGGCATTCAAGAAGAGTAAAGACTTAAAAACCGAGTGGTTAACCAGGTGGAAGATACCGCCCAGAATACCTAAAGGGGTCCCTAAACCGAGTCCTAAGGTAACATAACCTATCTGGCTGATACTGTGGTACGCCAACAGCCTTTTGTAATCCCACTGCCCAATCGCCAGGAAGACACCAACCACCATGGAAAGAAGTCCGAAGACAACAAGAATTTGAGAAAGCACCGGAGTAAGTCCAAAAACATTGAAAACTAATCGTGCCAGGGCGTAGATTCCTAACGTTTTAATTACCAGACCGGAAAGCATGGCGGAAATTGGCGCGGGTGCCGAAGGGTGGGCATCGGGCAGCCAGGGATGAAAAGGAACCAGAGCCGCCTTCAAACCAAAACCCGCCATAAAAAGACAGAGGGCACAATTACTCGCCGGCGTAGTTCCAATCTCCGAAATCTGGCGGGCTAAATGCGCCAAATTCAGGGTCCCGTAACTTCCGTACAGGAAAGCGATACCTAATAGAATAAAGGTAGAAGCCATACTTCCCAGGACAAGGTACTTAAAAGACGCCTCCAATTCTTCGTGCTGGCATCCAAAGGCGACCAGGGCATAGGAAGCGATGGAAGCAATCTCTAAGAAGACATACATATTAAAGATGTCACCGGTGATGATGACGCCGTTCATCCCGGCCACCATCAGCAAAAAGAGGCTGTAATAACGTGTCTTGGAGGTATAAATCTCCATGTAGTTTATGGAGTATAAGGTAACGGCAAAACTGATTAAAGCAACGATAAAGAGCATCAGGCTGGCAAACCCATCCAGGACCATTATGATTCCAAGGGGTGCGGGCCAGCCGCCTACCGCATAGGTACCGGAAAGCCCTAAAGTAAAGAGAGACAGAAGGAGGAGTAAGAACGTGGTAATATTACCTAAGATATCCGGTAATACCTTCACCCGCTGGCCCACCATGGGAATAAAAAACGCCATAAAGAGCGGAAAAACCACAAAAAGAGGCAATAAACTCATCCTTTTAACCTCCGGATTTCAGTGATGTCAAAGGTCCCGTACTTTTCATAGATACGAATGCAGATGGCAACCATCAGCGCCAGCACTCCTAAGCCGATGACAATGGAAGTAAGAACCAAAGCCTGGGGCAAAGGGTCAACGGCGCGCGCCAGAAAGTCGGTCAGATTGGTCTTTTTCTCAATAATGGGTGCCAGGCCGCCCTTCTTATACCCCAACAAAATCAGGAAGAGGTTGACCGCACACTCCATAATGACCAGTCCCATCACCATCTTTACGATATTCTTTTTGCT
>CAZVUE010000230.1:0-1830 GCA_964630335.1 uncultured bacterium
TCCGTACCACAGGGGGTACGCCAGCTTCTTCGCTCCTTGTCTCGCTCCAAAATCATCTCTGGCAAATAGACAATTTTATTCTGCGACAACCCCTAATGGAATAAAAACCGTAAGTGGCAAATATAATTACGTAAGGCATAATCGGCAGGCGGTAACGAATCGCGACCCGGCCTAAAATGGTCAACGAAGAGAAAGATAGAATCAAGACCAGAAGAAGTAGTCCCTCCCGCCATTTCTTCAGGGAGATGAAAGCACCCATCCAAAAGAACAGAATTGTTATCCCGGAGGTTAAGAGGCTGACCCAAAGGTGCGACCTGCCGTAGATATGGTCAGCCACTCCAACACCTAAGTGCGGATAAAGCCTCCAGAACCGGACAAAACGGTTGGCTACCAGGCGTACGTAATCTTTGGGCTGAGAGAATATAAAACGTAAAGCCTCTTTCCGGTACCATCTGGTTATCTCTACCTCAGACATATTCTGAAATAATGCCGGGTCTTCACCGTGAAAGGTTCCGGCCGGGTCGTTAATCATCTTCAGGGTACCCGGGTTATTAGCGATATAGAAAACCTCACCGGCAACCGTGGGCATAATGACCAATTGTTTGTGGATGCGATAACTACGCATTATCCAGGGTGAAAAAGTAAGAAAAACGAAGAGAAAAATAAGTCCGGCGTTCTTAAGCGCTTTCAGCCGGTTCCCGGTGACTAAAACAAAGGACGCAAGGAGTAAAGGTGTAATAACTATTATCTGCGCCCGGGTAAGGGCAGCCAGACCAAGAAAGACTCCGGAAAAAAAGAGGTTCAGAATGGTTGGCATTTTGATGCTCTTCATTAAGAAAAAAACCGGCAGAAGAACCATAAAGATGGTGAAACTTTCCGGAGTAAGATAGCCAGTCCAGTAGACCATTTCCGGCAAGAGAGCGATAATGAAGGCAGAAGTAAGGGCTACCTTTTCGGAACCAAAAGTCTCCTTAGCCAGATAGTAGGTAATAACAGCCACCAAACTGGATAAAATCGCTAATAATAATTTGGCGACCAGATAATTTTCGCCAAAAAAGAAAAATACGGGAACCAGAAAAAAAGTAAAACCGGGTTCGCGCCAGGAATAAAAAGGCTGGTCTCCTTTCTGCCAACTGGAGACACTCCGGGGCATTACGTACCCTTTGCCCTGAATAATGTTACAGGCCGCCTCTTTTACCCCTTCTTCCTGCCACTGGTCAACGGTATTATCCAGGGTGGAAATCCAGATAATCCGTACTGCCAGCGCCAGAAGGAAGATTATCAGTAACTTTTTTTTCATCTCTTTTTTGTCCGGACGCCGAATTTGGGAACCACTCCATAAGAAATCCAGGCTACGATGTCCAGGCCGGCTTCCTCACACCAGCGCAAAATTTCCTGACGGGAATGATGGGTCTGAATCTTCGGCGCGTACCAGTCAAAGGTATCGTTAACCCGCAAAGAGGCGTTCGGATGGTCTGAAATCGGCAACAGAGCGTTGATAAAACGGAGTTTACCCAAAGGAACTGATAGGTAAGAGATGCGGTAGAGTACCTCAGGGCGCAGATTAGTGGTGACCTTCCGAAGGAGACGGGAATTGAATTCCCGGAGTTTCAAACCTAAAAAGAGGGGTAACCAGAATTTCTTCCACCGGCACGGAATTGCTTCCTTAAACTCCGCCGGGGTACCAACCCGACCGTAGACCCAGAAGGACAGGATCCCTCCTTCTTTGAGAACAATCGATAATTTCTTTAATCCTGACGATGGGTCCTTCGTATGGTGTAAAACCCCAAGGCAATAGATATAATCAAAAGTTCCCGGCTGGAAAGGTAA
>CAZVUE010000231.1:0-1723 GCA_964630335.1 uncultured bacterium
GACACCCGGACGTATCTGCCGGAATTGGCAAACCGTTTCTACCGGCAGCCCGGTCAGAAGTTACGGGTGGTCGGTGTCACCGGTACCAATGGCAAGACCACCACCACTTATCTTATCGAGAAGGTGGTTGCCTCGGCCGGCAAGACCTCAGGCGTAATCGGTACCGTGAACTACCGGGTGGCAGACCGTCAGGTACCGGCGCTCAACACCACGCCCGGGACTCTGGACATTCAGGAAATATTTGCCCAGATGGTGGACGCCAAATGCCGGTATGCGGTAATTGAAGTTTCTTCGCATGGCCTGGCGCAGAGCCGGGTGAGCGGGCTCCCTTTTGACGTCGGTATCTTTACCAACGCGACCCCGCATGAACACCTTGACTATCACCATACCTTCCGTAATTATCTGTCCGCAAAAGCCAGTCTCTTCTCAAAATATTTAGCGGAGAGCAAAAAAGAGAATCGCATCGCGGTCATTAATCGGGATGACCCCTCAAGCCGGTACTTTTATCGTTCCGTTCCCAGAGGCGTAAAACTCTTGACCTTCGGTTTCCGTTTTCCCGCGATGGTGCGGGGATTTAGACTTATCTCTAAGGAAAAAGGCGTCTCTTTCCAGGCGCGTACACCAGTCGGGAATGTGGATATTACGGTGAACTTTCCCGGTCAGCACAACGCTTACAATGCCCTGGCCGCGTTAGCCTTTGGAATTGGTGAAGGATTTTCTTTAGAGACCATCCGGCAGGGCATTGCTGATTTAAAGGTGGTACCGGGTCGTTTTGAAGAGATTGAGAATGAGTCAGGCTTTCGGGTTATCGTTGACTATGCCCATACCGACATCGGGCTGAAGAATCTCCTCTTAACCGCACTTGGTGTCCGTGAGGCTTCCGGTGACCGCAGCCGGCGGATTCTCCTCACCTTTGGGTGCGGCGGAGACCGGGATAAGAGTAAACGTCCCAAGATGGGACTGATTGCGGCAGCCTATGCGGACTACTTTGTGCTTACTTCGGATAACCCGCGTACGGAAGAGCCGGTATCTATCATCAAAGACATTCAGGCCGGGATATCCCCGAATCTGGAAAAAAAGTATGAAGTGATTCCGAACCGGCTGGAAGCGATTCAGCGAATCATTTCTCTGGCTAAGAAAGGAGACATCGTACTAATCGCCGGCAAGGGGCACGAAACCTACCAGATTCTTAAGGATACGATTATTCCTTTTGACGACCGGCAGGTCGCCAAGAAATTTCTCTCGCAGTAATGAGAATTATTATTGCGCCGGATTCCTTTAAGGGCAGTCTCTCCGCAATTACCGCGGCCAGAATTATTAAGAAAGGTTTTCTTCGTTCTTTCCCTGGTGCGGAATATTCTCTTCTGCCGATTTCCGACGGCGGTGAAGGTCTGATTGATGTTCTGTTATCAGGCGTGCCTGCACGCCGACGTGTCCACCGTAGCCTCGGCGTAGGTGGAAGTGCGGGGTTTCGGCACGCAGGCGTGGGTGGCAAAAGAGTCTTTTGTTTTGTTTCCGACCCTTTGGGCAGACCAATGAAAGCATCTTACGGAATCCTGCCTGGTGGAAAGGCCGCAGTTCTGGAGATGGCATCAGCCAGCGGTTTAACCCTTTTAAATCCGGAAGAACGTAACCCCCTGAAAACCTCTACTTATGGCACCGGTCAACTGATTGCGGACGCGCTAAAACGTAATGTCAGGCGTTTGATTATCGGAATCGGCGG
>CAZVUE010000232.1:0-1690 GCA_964630335.1 uncultured bacterium
ATATGGTAAA
This sequence comes from uncultured bacterium, assembly GCA_964630335.1. Classification (GTDB taxonomy): domain Bacteria; phylum Ratteibacteria; class UBA8468; order MWAK01; family MWAK01; genus CAZVUE01. The sequence continues at coordinate 11 of CAZVUE010000232.1, forward strand.
ACCGAAAAACCGGTTGGATCTGGTTCGTCTAAGTTTTTTTCTCTGCTTTGGGATCCTCTTTTTAAGACTGGCAACGCTGCAAATAAAAGATGCGCCGGAATTGAAACGCCGGGCAAGGGCAGAACACTTTAAGACCATTTTAGTCCCGGCGCCCCGGGGTACAATTTACGACCGTAACGGAAAGCCGCTGGCTATTTCAGTCAAATATTACGCTCTTTACGCCGAACCCAAGTATTTAAAAGAGCCTCCCGCATCTGTGGCGGAAAGGTTAGCACCGATTCTTGACGAATCGCCGGTTCCTCTAACCGCGGTTCTTTCTTCGGGTAAAGGGTTTGTCTGGCTGAAGCGGCGTCTGGACTATGATGATTACGTGACGATTCGGGACTTGAAGATAGAGGGTATCGGATTTCAGGAGACCTACTGCCGTTTTTATCCCGAGGGTGAATTTGCCAGTCATGTTGTGGGTGTAGTGGATATAGACGGGAAAGGGTTAGAGGGGATTGAAAAGGAATATAATCATCTTCTGGTCGGCAAGGATGGAAAGACTAATATTCTCAGGGACGGCATAGGGAGGTCAATCCCTTCTTATAATAAGGGTGATGCACCCCGGCCTGGTCAGGATGTCTATCTGACGATTGACCTGGCCGTACAACGTGTTCTGGAAGAAGAGATTGAGCGGGTTTTTGAGGCATATTCACCGCGGGGAGTAGTGGGAATCGTTCTGGACGCCAATAACGGTGAAATCTTAGCCTTGGCTAATCGTCCCACGTATGATCCCAACCAGCCTAATCTTTATCCGGTAGACTTCCGGAGAAACCGTGCTATCACCGACCTTTTTGAGCCGGGTTCGGTATTCAAAATAATTACCGCGGCGGCCGGTCTGGAAGAGAACCTGATTAAGCCCGAGGGCACGATTTTTTGCGAGGCAGGGAAGTTTTTTGTCCGGGGGCACGTTTTGCACGATGCCCATCCCTACGGTACCATCTCTTTCCGGGAAGTAATCGTCAAGAGCAGTAACATAGGTACCGTAAAGGTAGGGCTGAGGTTAGGCGAAAAGAGGATGTATAAATATGCCGAGGCTTTTGGTTTCGGCAAAGAAACCGGCATTGACCTGCCGGGTGAGATTTCCGGAATTTTAAGGCCCCTTGCCAAGTGGTCCGGATATTCAATTACCGCTATTCCCATCGGTCAGGAGGTGGGTGCCACCGCACTTCAGTGTTCCGTAGCCCTGGCGGCCATCGTTAATGGGGGTAGATATTACCAGCCGTATTTCTTGTTGTATCCGCAGACGCAAAAACCTCCAGCCAGGCAGGTCATTTCAGAAAAGACAACCGAGACCTTGAGCGAGATTCTTAGCGAAGTTACTACAGAAGAAGGAACCGCGCGCTGGGCTGACATCCCGGGCTATTTTGTGGGCGGCAAAACCGGAACCGGCCAGAAAGTAGTGGGCGGATATTATTCCCACCATAAGTTTTTTGCCTCCTTCGCGGGTTTTATAAAGACCACGCACCGGAATCTGATTATCTTCGTTATGGCTGATGAACCCAAAGGCGCTTACTACGGCGGTGTGGTGGCCGGACCAGCCTTTAACCGGATCGGTCAGAGAACTCTTCTGGTTCTGGATATCCCGCCGGACCGCGAAATAGTGACTGAATTACAGCAGAACGGCTTTGTTGATAC
>CAZVUE010000233.1:0-1638 GCA_964630335.1 uncultured bacterium
ATTATTTCTTTGGGGAAAAGAGCCCGGTTGTATATCGTTACCTGGTCAATCAAACCCTTAAACATCCGGTTACGGGAACCGATGGTCAAAGAAGAACCTGTCACCAAATTAACTATCGACGTCGGATCTGCGGAACCTTCATCTTTGCCGTCAATAAACAACTTCATCCCTTTCGGGAAACGTCTGAAGACTGAAAAAGCGACATGATGCCATCGGCCGTCATTTACTGACTTTCGCGAAAATACCATTTTTTTTACACCTGTTTTGGCATTACCGATATACCCCAATAATTTACCTGAGGAACTAATACCCAAAAAATAACCCTGGCCATTCGTAGTTCGGTCGACAATACCCATTTCCTTTGCACCGGATGTCTTTATCCAGGATTCAATCGCAAAATCTTTATGCGCTCCATCGGCAACCTCAAGTTCAACCATAGTATTAATACCGTCAAAACTGAGGGATGGTTTTTCTGGAAACCTTCCCCCTTTTACCCAATTTGCTCCCAGAATTTTGGCAAACAACTTCTCCGGAGAAATCTCTGGGGACCTGGAGGAAAAAGCCATGTTTTTTGTCTTACTCCCTTCTCCTTCCTCAAAGGTAAGGTAGACCTGACAGGAACGGTCCTTCTGGATAAATTCTTTTAAATTCACCCATCGGTCATAAGGATTTTTTGTTTGTAAAATTTTCGGAATTTGTTCGCGTACGGTGCCCATCTCTAAAGGTGCAGGTTGAGGTTCTATAGATTTTGCAGCGGGTAGCGTCGCCGGCAATTTTGTTTCTGCCTTTGAAATCTTCGGGGCGGCTGGTTCTTTCTGAGGCGGTAACGGTACCGGCTCCGGAACCGCAATTTCAGGAGGTTTTTGGACCGCAACCTCTTTCTTCTTACCCAATTTAATCAACACATAACCGCCTACCACTCCTACAATCACAAGCGTAACGAGTATCGCCCTCTTCAATTTCTGGGACTCGGAGAGTTCTCGGGGATGCTCGGCTTCAAACGAGGGTGATACATAGAGTAAAGAATCCACAAGAATTTTGTAAATCTCAACGCGGTCCTTGATATTTTTAAGTTCTTTAGCGCCTAAACAAATGGTCTGTACCTGAAGCTTGCCCTGAATCTGATTATATACATCCCGGGAAATACAGATACCACCCGGGTCGGCAAACGGTTCAATCCGGGAAGCGATATTAACCGCATCGCCCATAATATCATTTTCCAAAAGGACCACGTCGCCGATATGGATACCAATCCGAATCAGGATGTTCGTCTCTTCCGGTTTACCTTTGTTGTAAAAACGGCAGTCTTCCTGAATCGTGAGGGCGCACTGAACCGCATTGACCGCACTGGAAAAATCGACTAAAAAAGCATCGCCTACGGTCTTGACTATTTCTCCCTCATACTTCTTTACGTCTGTTTTGATGATAGAATTATACTTCTCCAGAAGGACCAGCGTTCCGGCCTCATCCGCCTGCATCTTTTTACTGAAATCCTTGAGGTCAGTAAACATAATAGCGGAGAGTTTCCGCTTCCGGGAATAATCCTTTTCAGCCATAATCATATCTTCGCAAAGATATCAATTATACCAATTCGCCTTCAATCATATAGCATCGTTACCTGCGTCGTCAGCTTCGTCG
>CAZVUE010000234.1:0-1635 GCA_964630335.1 uncultured bacterium
TAAGTACTGATGTAGGAAGCATTATACAAGATGAAAGAGCGATGGTGTTAGTTGAACTTAAAAATAGAGTAGATACCGGCGGAACGGCTGGAAGACGAGAAATATGGACTTCTGAAAAGTTTGGAATTTTTGTAGAGTATTTGAAGTCCAATAAAAAGTTATTCAGAAAAAGTGCCAAAGATTTTTCTCTGGCAGAATTACTTTGGAGTTTTGGAATTGAAACTGTTGAAATATATATTGGTGTCTTGTTTGATAAAGGTGATAATCCCGCAACAGTTCAGAGCGATAAAACCAATGGCTTTTATTCTTCGAGCAAGCAAGGTTTTGAATACCTGCAAAGTTTGGTAAAACCAAGTTCAACAGTAAAAATAATTGACGAAGATCCAGAGAATTTACAGATGGAACTTGGTTTGAGTTATTCAAGTCTAAAAGTAAAGATGGGTGCTGTATACGGAAATGATATTACATTAAAACTTTTTAGAAAAAGTTTTCCAGTATCTGATTTACTTTTGTTGAGATACGATGATATCTGGTTATCCCAATTAAAAACCATCGAGGAAAGATCTACGTTACTCAAGTATCAGAAGAATTTCACGACAACCTTTTTGGACTTATTACAAAGGGATAGAGATTTGAGAAGAAAGTACGATGCCTTAATAAATTCAGAATGTGGAGAGAACGAACTTAAGATAATAGTAGATTGCCTGTTTAATAAATATGCTTCAATTTTTGAAAGTAAGATAATACCTGATAGAAAAGATACAGCCGAGTATGTAGCAGATGTAATTCAATTTTTATGTGCAGTGGAGGCGTGATGTTACTACAGGATAAGGTAACCCTGATTACCGGAGCCGCCGGTGGAATCGGCACCGCGATAGCCAGGCTCTTTGCCGGCGAAGGTTCAGACCTTGTCTTGTGGGACCTGGTACCGGTAGATAATTTAGCCTCAGAAATAATCAGCCTGGGGCGAAGAGCGGTCGGTGCCACCCTTGATATCTCTGATTTAGACGCCGTGGAGGATGCGGTGAAGGAAGCGGAAAATAAGATGGGCAAAATAGATGTTTTGATTAATAATGCCGGCATTACCCGGGATAACCTTATCTTCCGGATGAAACCGGAGGAGTGGGATGCGGTTCTGAAGGTAAACCTCTACGGCGCCTTCAACTGTCTCAAGGTAGTGGGCAGGCTGATGGCAAAGAAACGCGGAGATTCCATAGTTAATATCTCATCGGTCATCGGCTTACGCGGAAACGCGGGACAGGCAAATTACGGCGCCTCCAAGGCGGGCTTAATCGGTTTAACCAAATCTGCCGCCAGGGAATTTGCCCGGTTTGGCATCCGGGTCAATGCCCTGGCGCCCGGGTACATCCAGACTCCGATGACCGAAAGACTCACTCCGGAACAGAAGAATGAAATACTCAAGATGATTCCCCTGGCCGGGTTAGGCCAGCCGGAAGACGTTGCGAAAGGGGCCCTTTTCTTTGCCTCTTCCCTTTCCGGTTACGTTACCGGAGAGGTCTTGCGGATTGACGGCGGTTTCGCAATGTAATATAATAAAAAACCTATTGGAGGAGGACAAGGATGACGAAAAGTGAAATCGAAAAGGTCGTCAAGGAAGTAGTGGTGGAACAGCTG
>CAZVUE010000235.1:0-1607 GCA_964630335.1 uncultured bacterium
TTAGTCCCCTATTTATAAATCAAAGGGTATTTTTCTGGATTCTCAAGTAAATCTATTTCTAAATCAATGTCCAAATCTGGCCAATAAAAATGCCTCTTATGGAGCAATTCTAAATTACAAATTTCTTCCACTTTAGCTTTTTCGAACCAGGGAAATTTCTTGTAAGACAAGAAAAATTCACGACCATTTACATATAGCCAGATGCCACGATTAGAAATATTCTGCACCTCAACTTCTGAAATGTTCTTTCCACGCTTTTGTGATTTCATTACTCTTCTCCTCAATAATTTTCTGTACTTTCTTTAACTGCTTGGATGACAAACCATAGTTTCGGACTAATACTACATCTGGTTTCAACCAAAACTTTGCTTCGCCGGTTGAACAAGACACATGAATATGAATCCGTTTTTCCTCCCTTGAGAAGAAAAAGAAACGGTAATCCTTATAACGAAATATTGTAGGACTCACTATAGTTTCTTACTTTAAGTAATTGCTATTTCCAAACCCCGACGTTTCATCCGAACTTATTATACCAAGAACCCTTACAAAAATCAATTAGAATTAGCGACTTTAGTGCGATAAATCGCAACAATCCTGTTTTTAAATCTTTTGACCTGTCGCCAGTATTTCTCTTACAAAAAGACCCCTCTTCTTTTTTTTGAATTCATCCGGGGTAAAGACGAGTGGTTCTATCGGCAAGTCTGTAAGTTGAAGAACTTTTGTAAATGCTAACATAAAAAGGTACCACTTTTGGGCAAAACGCTAACCCAAAAGTGTACCACCTTACCGGAAAATCTCCTGTATAATATGAGACCGATAGTAAAGGTCAACCATTATCCAGGAGGAGAGGATGGTAACGGTGGAAGAGAAAGAAAGGATACGCAGGGAACATTTTGTATATGGGAAGTCTATTCGTAGGATAGCCAGGGAATTGGGTTGTTCCCGGAGAACAGTCAAAAAAGCGCTACAGGATTCTACGGTGCCGGTATATAGGCGTACCGCACCGATAAGATACCCGGTTCTTCAACCGGTTATCCCGCTCATTGACAATTGGTTAAAGGAAGATGAAAGCCAACCCAAGAAGCAGAGGCATACGGCCACCCGTATCTGGATAAGACTAAAGGAAGAGGCTGGATTTACTGGCGGTGAATCTACGGTCCGCAGGTATGTCCATGAGAAGCGGTTGGTAGTACCGGAGGTTTTTGTTCCGTTAGTTTACCAACCCGGTTCTGATGCCCAGGTAGACTGGGGCGAGGCAAAGGTGATACTGAATAGAGCAGAGATAGTCGTCCAATTCTTTACCCTCCGTCTCTGTTACAGTGGTGCCTGTCTTGTCGTTGCCTACCGCAACCAGAAACAGGAGGCATTTTTTGATGGTCACCAGCAGAGTTTTCATTTCCTTGGCGGGGTACCCAAAAGAGTCGCCTATGACAACCTGACAACCGCGGTCAAGAAGGTCCTTTCCGGAAGGAACCGGCAGGAGCAGGATTTCTTTACCGCCTTCCGGAGTCACTTCCTTTTTGAAAGTATCTTCTGCCAGCCGGCCAAGGCCAATGAAAAGGGTGGGGTGGAGAATATCATCGGGTATGTCAGGCGTAACTTCTTTG
>CAZVUE010000236.1:0-1604 GCA_964630335.1 uncultured bacterium
AAAGAGAAAAGGAAGAGTCCGAAGATTTCCTGTTGGGTATTCGTAGGTGGCGGGAGAAAGTGAATATGGCATCCAAGGAGAAGGGTTTAGTATTTATCGGGGACTCCTATGGTATCTTCTGGCTGGCAGAGATTATGATACTTCTGGGTGTCAAAGTCAGAGACATACCACTCAAAGCCGGTAGCCCAAAAGAGATATTCGCCAGATATGATATCAGACCGCCATAGGTTTGGAGCGTTAAAGAGATTTATTTCCCCTGGATGTCATAACCGATGATGTCCGTAGTCAAGTAAAAGTGTACCACCGTCAGCGTTCAAAAGTGTACCACCCCCCAGCGTGTTCTTATTAGGGACACGCAACCGGTTACGGTAAAGGAACCCCCCGTTCCCTAATCGTACTTCGTCTGGTAGCGTGACCTGCCCCACACCCGACTGCCAAAATACCCTCCTTCGTTAAAGTTTACCTGCCGAAACTCCGCCTGCGCTAAAGTTTACTCGCCGAAATTTTAGTGTAGGCGATCTTCGGCGGATAAATTCAGTGTAGGCAGGCTACGGTAGACAGGTCGCAGTCCAGCGTGCAGGCACGGGCTTTGCCCGTGGAAGAATCCTTATGTCGGAATTTCAGGATTCCCATATAATTCCCCTCTTGACAAATATTTTATTATATGTTAACATTTTTGTCAAGTTTAGTTTCGTTTTCTTTTGAAATGAACATAAAGTGAAAGGAACAAAATGGGCGCTCTTGATATAAAAACGGGTAAGTTATTCAGCAATGGTAAGGTGGTAATTGTAGCCTGCGACCACGGTGAATTTGATGGTCCCATCCCCGGTATGATAAATATTTCCGAGACCATTTTTAAAATCAACCCGGAGGTTGACGGTATCCTGCTCAGTCCGGGAATGATACGGCATACCAGAGATTATTTTATGAAAAGAAGTGCCCCGATGATTATCGGCCGTCTTAACTGGGACACCGTTTATTGTTTCCAGTGGGGTTATCAGGATGCGCCGGCAATAGAAGCATTTTCACCGGAAGAAGCGGCCTCTTTAGGAGTAGAAATAGCACTTGTTTCTTTAACCCTTAAGACCGGAAGCGAAGAAAGGGATGCCAGCAATGTTGCGGTTTTCCGGAGGATGACCGCTGTCTGCCATTGTTTAGAGATGCCGGTAATCGGTGAATATTTTCCTGCCCATAGTGATAATCTGAATGCAGAAGAGATGTACCAGCAGATAAAAACCGGATGTCGTATTCTGGCGGAATTGGGTGCCGATATGATAAAGACCTTTTACACGCATAATTTTTCTGAAGTGGTGGCCGGATGCCCGGTGCCAATTTTTGCCCTGGGTGCAGCAAAATTACCCACCCAGATTAAAGCGTTGGAATTGGCTCATAAGGAAATTTCTGAAGGTGCAAAGGGAGTGGTGTTTGGCCGCAATGCTCTTCAGGTACCAGACCCGATAAAATTTCAGTCCGCACTTTGTGAGGTGGTCAGGGATGGCGTTTCACCGGAAGAAGCTTTGAAGAAATACCGCTTGAAAGACTGGAAACTGTAGGGGCTTGATTCATCAAGCCCGCGGGCGCCATGAATGGCGCCCCTACGTTAA
>CAZVUE010000237.1:0-1584 GCA_964630335.1 uncultured bacterium
ATTGGTTCTGGAGATGGCAGGACTTGCCTGCCGACCGTGTTACCGCAAGTTCTGCGCCAGACCTGTCTGCCTGACCAATATCACGCCGGAGGAGGTACTCCGATGTATGGAAAAATCAGTGTGAATGTGATTGAAGAGTTGAAAAAGATATCCGGCGATAAAAATATAATCGTGGACAAGGACCTGATGACAGATTATTCCCATGACGAACTATCCCTTTCTGAATTGTGGAATCTGCCGGAGGTAGTTGTAAAACCAGCAAATGAAGCCGAGATAAGTGAAATTTTAAAGATTGCTAACCGGGAAAAGATTCCCGTAGTACCCAAAGGAGGGGGGACCGGTCTTTGCGGTGGTTCCATACCTACCCTGGGCGGCATCGTAATTTCATTGGAAAATATGCAAAAGGTTCTGGAAATAGACGAGGATAACCTGATGGCAGTGGTAGAAGCAGGTGTAACCCTAAAAGATTTTTATGGAGCGATTGAGAGTAGAAATCTATACTTTCCACCCCATCCCGGCGAAGAATCTGCGGATATCGGCGGGCTTATCGCCACAAACGCCGGTGGAGCCAGAGCAATTAAGTACGGAGTAATAAGGAATTTTGTCAGGGGACTCCAGGTTGTTCTTCCCCAGGGTGAGGTAATCCAGATTGGCGGTAAAATCGTTAAGAACAGTACCGGTTATAGCCTTTTAAACCTGATGATTGGTTCCGAAGGAACCCTGGGCATCATTACCAAGGCAATCATTGGTTTACTTCCTCCTTCGGCCAAAACCTTTACTCTGATAATCCCTTATGATAACCTTCACGATGCCATAAAAACAGTGCCTGAAATTTTAAAAAAGAAAATCCTGCCAATGGCGGTGGAGTTTGTAGAAAAAGAAGTAATAACTGTTACCGAAAAAATGCTGAACAAAAAGTGGCCCTGCCGAATTGGCAATTCTTATCTGATGGTCATAATTGAAGGCTCAAATGACAACGAATTGGAAAACATGGCTGAGGCAATCTCCGAGGTCTGCGTGACGAATAATGCCCTGGATGTTTTTGTCGCGGATACCCCTGAAAAACAGAAGAATGTATTAGATATCCGTAGCCAGGTATACGAAGCACTGAAACCAAACACTTTAGAAATCCTTGATACGGTCGTTCCCAGGTCTGAGATAGCCAGACACGTTGACCAGGTCCATAAAATTTCAAGTACTCATAATATGTGGCTGCCTATCTACGGTCATGCGGCTGACGGGAACGTCCATGTACATCTTATGAAGGCAAAATTTATCAACGAGAAACTGGATTCCGCAGAGATACCCGGCTGGCAGGAAAAATACCAGACGGTGAGAGAAGAAATCTATAAAGATGCCCTACTCAGAGGAGGAACAATCTCCGGAGAACACGGAATCGGAATTACCAAAGCAAAGTATTTAGAGATGGCAATCGGCAAAAGCCAGATCACTATAATGAAAGGCATCAAAACCCTTTTTGACCCTTTGAATATTCTTAATCCAGGCAAAATATTTTAGTAATTCAAACTCTTTTCGGGTGGTTCGATTGCCAGAAAAAGTTACTCCGTGCTATTATAAAATCCA
>CAZVUE010000238.1:0-1571 GCA_964630335.1 uncultured bacterium
AAATCTCCGGGATTTCAGAGAGTCTTAAATTAAACGTGGACCTGGTCATTGACGGTGGAAAGGTTTCTGGAAAGCCGTCTACCATCTATGACTGTACCGGTCCTTCCCTAAAAACTATCAGACCATAATTTGGGAGGAAGAATGAAAATAGCGATTGCCAGTGACCACGCGGGATTTGACCTCAAAATTGTTCTCAAAGAAAACCTGAAATCTGAAGGTTACCAAATTATTGACTTAGGAATTGATATAAAAAAATCGGTTGATTACCCTGAATACGGTCTGGCCGGTGCGGAAGCGGTGGCAAAGAAGGAGGCGGATCTTGCTGTCCTGGTCTGCGGAACCGGCCTGGGAATGGCGATTATGGCTAACAAGGTCCGGGGAATCCGGGCGGTAACCTGTAACGACCTCTTCTCCGCCCAGATGGCCCGGAGCCACAACAACGCCAACGTACTCTGCCTGGGCGGCAGAATCTTAGGACCGGACTTAGCCTGGGCGATTGTTAAAACTTTTCTGGAAACCCCTTTTGCCGGCGGTCGGCATCTGCGCCGGGTCAACGAAATCAAACGTCTGGAAAAGGCCTGCTAAGCCCACCAGATGGCACCCCTGGGCTCAGAGAGGATGACTTCCTTTAAAAAAGCAACCGCCTTCTTAAACCCTTCCCGGCCGGAAAGGAGGCTGTCTTCGTGCTCAATAGAAAGAACTCCATCATAGCCCACCAAACGAAGCGCACTTACCAAATCCTTCCAAAAACTGTATCCATGACCGTACCCGACACTGCGGAAGAGCCAACTGCGGTTTGCTTCGTCTGAGTAAGGCTTGGTGTCCAGAACACCGTTGAGGTTAGCATTATATGGGTCGACTTTGGTATCTTTGGCGTGACAGTGGAAAATGGCTTCACCTAATTTGCGTACCGCCAGAACCGGGTCGATTCCCTGCCAGAAGAGGTGGCTGGGGTCAAAGTTGGCACCGATTACTTTTCCTGCCGCCTTTCGCAATTTCAAGAGGGTCTCCGGATTGTAGACCACAAAACCCGGGTGCATCTCTAACGCAATCCGGGTAACACCGTGGTCGGAAGCAAACTTTGCCTCTTCCTTCCAGTAGGGAATTACCTTCTCTTCCCACTGCCAGGCAACGGTCTTGCTGAAATCGTCCGGCCAGGGACAGGTAACCCAGTTGGGTGTGGCATCCTTAGGTCCGCCGCCGGGACAACCGGAGAAGGTAATCACCGTTTTCAGCCCTAATTTTTCCGCGAAAAGAATCGTCTGGCGCTGGGTCTGCCGGTGGCTCTCCGCAATCGCCTTATCCGGGTGTAAAGGATTGCCGTGACAGGAGAGGCCGGAAAGGGTCAGACCTCTGCTTTCAATCGCCTCCTTAAACCCTTTAATTTTTGCCGGACTGGCTAAAACCTCCTTCAGGTTGCAGTGTTTATTACCCGGGTAGTTACCGGTCCCAATCTCAACCGCTTCAATTCCGCATTCCTTGGCGTAGTCCAGCGCGCCTTCCAAATCCTTGTCTCCAAACAGAACTAGAAATACTCCCAATTTCATACTTCCCTCCCCTTTAGTATTTGC
>CAZVUE010000239.1:0-1559 GCA_964630335.1 uncultured bacterium
GACCTTTCCGTAGTGAAGGGCTTGCAGGAAAAGCCACCTTCCGAAAAAGATCGACACCCCTCCCAGCAGTCCGACACCCAGAAGTTTCAGATTGGAGTGAAAGCCTTTTTCTATGAAAGCAAGGTGAAGGGAGATTAAAAGGACCACCAATAGCCGGGAGATGGTATTTACCCAGAGACGGCTACACCCCTTCTCTTCGGCTAACTTGTAGAAGGTGCTGCCTATTCCGGCAAAGATTATACCCAGCGTAAGATGAAACATTCTTTTTTTAATGCATGGCTTCAAAATATATCTTAATCCCAAACCGCTGATAAGTCAAACTAACGAATTTGATTTATTCTTCTATCACCTTTAGAGTTCCTGCAACCTTACTGTTCAATCTCTGCGCCTCCATAAACTTTTTAGGGGATGAGGAGGCTGAGGCGTTCCCCGGAAAGGAGCATGCCGCCAAAGATGGGTCCCATCCTCGGACCGCCGCAGACCGCATTTACGGTCATCCCGGCGATGAAAAGCCCCGGGAAGACCTCGCCGGTGTTAGCGATAATCATCTCTTCGCCTTTTTCTGCCCACATCGGTCCTTCGCCCGCGACCTTACCGGTGGGTGTACGTAAGGTTACCTTTCCTTTATCCACCAGGAGTCGGCAGAGAACCGCATCGTGTCCGGTGGCATCAACCACCGCTTTTGCCCGGATGGTTATCGGGTCAACGTGAAGACCCGCGGTCTTGACCGCAGACCAGTTGAGAACCAGTCCGTTAACCCTGCCTTCCTGGAGCGAAAGGTCTTCCACCGCAATCAGGTTGAAGATTTTGGCGCCAGCCTGGATGGCTTTACTGGTAAGCAATGAGGTTGTTTCTAAAGAATCGGCGACGTAATAGCCGTTCTGGTATTTTTGATAACGGATGCCAAACTCATCCAGAATCTTCTTTGTTTCTTCCTGGATGACGATCTTGTTGAACATCATTCCGCCGCCCGGCATTCCGCCGCCAACCCGTAACTGGCGTTCAAAGATGGCTACCTTCCTGCCTTTCTTAGCCAGAAAGTAGGCAGCGGTTAAGCCGGCCGGACCAGCACCGGCAATCGCGACGTCATTTTCCAGATAGTTAAGAAGGTCCTGAAAATAGGTTTCCACAATCGCCCGGGAAATTACAACATCATCCAGCATATCCTCCTCCATAAGGGGTTGCGAAAGAATAAAGTTGATTATTTGAAGTCCCAGGTTTGAGGTCAGTGCAAGGCGCGACAAAGGTTCTGTGCCCACTGTGGCACATAACCGAGGAGCAACGCCGCAATGACCCAAAAATGGGACTTCCCAAAGGGCCAGGTCGCTTTTGGGCTACGACTGCGTCGCTCATCGCTTCCGTACCACAGGGGGTACGCCAGCTTCTTCGCTCCTTGTCTCGCTCCAAAATCACCTCTGGCAAATAGTCAACTTTATTCTTTTGCAACCCCTAAGGTCTCCCCACGGGAGACCCGGTTATTTTTAAACCATTTACAATTATAACATCTAAAATTCCGACATAAGGAATAACCTTCCAAAACCCGCCCTATTCCTTCATCT
>CAZVUE010000240.1:0-1502 GCA_964630335.1 uncultured bacterium
GTAAGGGCTGGCCGCAAGGGAGAAAGCGGGCAGACCCAAAAAAAGGTGTTCCATCGCAGTGTTCCCGACCACCATCGCTTCGTAGATGTGCTCCGGGTTGGTGCCGGTCTTTTCACACAGTTCGGAGATAATTTCGTTAAAAGCATTCACCGCTTCGGACTGCAGACGCTTTCCTCCTTCCGTTTCGGTCATGGTGTAATTTATCCGGCTGATGACATCCGCGCCAAAAATACTCTGGGGATTAGAGCGGGAGGCAACCGCTAATTCCCGGGCGTTTTTGATGTCCAGGAGTGAGCCGACGATGGTAGTGGTACCTAAGTCAAATGCGACGCCAAAACAGTTAGCGGTGGTATCACCGGGTTCCACGGAGATAAGAGACCTGCCAATCAGGACCGCGGTCACCCGGAAGGCGCTTTTACGCAGAATTTCCGGGAGCCGGCGTAAAAGGTAGATATTGGTTTCAATCTCATCGGCGGTGATTCCGGAAGCGATGGATATTGCCTGTTGAATTCTTTCCCAGTCCGGACGCTGGTCTTCAATCGTCGGTGGTGAGAGATTGACGTGGTACTTCTTAATATTGGTTCGAACCGTAATATCCCGGCTTAAGCCCGAGACCAGAACTTTCAGATTAAGAAACCGGCTTTCCAGGGGAACCAGTACGATTATGTCCCTGTCCGTGACCTTTGTTTGACACGCCAGACGGAATCCTTCAGCCAATTTTGGAGCAGAAATCACCTTTTTTTCTACTGCGGTCGGGACCGGGGCCGGTTCCACCTTTACCTGGCATTTCCCGCAGGTGCCCCGGCCTCCGCAGAGGGCAGTGATTCCGATATTGGCTCTGCGGACAAGTTCCAGTAAGGTAAGACCCGGAAGTGCCGTTACTTCAACCTTTTCCGGCAGGAAGGTTACTTTAAAACCCATACTTTGCTTCCACGAGGCTCTTCATTCCGCCCCGGGTATGGAATTCTCCGGTTACTTTAGCCCATTTTGGCTTGGTGGCAGCCACAATGTCTTTCAGGATGCGGTTAACCGCATTTTCGTAAAATATGCCCAAATTCCGGTAAGCCAGGAAGTATAACTTAAGGGATTTCAGTTCCAAACATTTTTTATCGGGCTGGTAGGTGATGGTGATGGTACCGAAGTCCGGTAAGCCTGTTTTGGGACAAACGGAGGTGAATTCCGGGAAAACAATCGTAATTGTGTAGCCCGGGAACTGGTTGGGCCAGGTTTCAATCTGTGGTAACCGTTCTTTCAACCCTTTTTTAGCCTCTTTAATCATAGGGACAACCCCATATATTCAGCCATTGTTTATTATTATAGCATGTTTTGCAACCCCTAATAGACAAAAGGGTAAGTTTTGGGGTAAAATAATAAATGTAGGGCAAACCTTTAGGTTTGCTTATTATTGCAAGGCTAAAGCCTTGCCCTACGTTACTTTAGGTTTGCTTATGATACCGATTGATTTGAGTCTTGCTCTGGGGATTTATCTTCTGGTTGGGACA